>JANNQE010001252.1:0-24515 GCA_031441625.1 Planctomycetia bacterium | reverse complement strand
CTCGCTCCGCGAGCGGGCTTCGGATTCCGCTCGCGGAGCGAGCAGACCACGACACCACGTCACTTCACCAGCCGGCCGTCGGGCAGCGGGTGCCTGGCCAGTTCGTCCCACTCCTTCCGCACCTCGTGCAGCCCCACCGCGCACAGCTCGAACTCGTCGCCCAACCGCCGCAGCACGGGGGCCTCGTCCGGGAATTTGTCCGCCTCGCACTCGCTGGCGATGCGGTAACTCCGCTTGCCCAGCACGGCGAAAGTGACCAGGTGGTCTTTGCACGGGCGGTGCTGGGTGCGGGACACCTGCTCGGGGAACAGGCCGCTCCAGTATAGGGCGAAGTCGCCGATGTGCCGGTGGTACTCGCGGCGGGTGCGGCCCTCGGGCGGCAGCTTCTCGGCCTCCAGGGCCATCGTCGTCAGTTCGTGGATCGGCCGGCCGAGGCGGTCGCGGAGGCGGAACACGCCGTCCACGTGCAGGAACCGGGACAGCAGGTCGGACAGGTAGTCGATGAGCGGCGGGTCGGCCACGCCCAGGCTGGTGATGAAGGCGTGCTCGGTGACGCCGGCGAACAGTCGCCGCAGCGGGTGGTCCGCCGGGGTGGTCCACATGATCGTGCCCTCCGCGGAAGGTGGAGCGGGAGAGGAGAGCGAGACATCCAATTGTAGCACGCGGGCCATAGAGAAACTTGCACCGCGTGGCAAGGGGAATTCTTGAAGAGAAGGGTCGATTGGTCGCGGGGGCGATTCGCTATCCTGGACGACAGACCCCGTACACGCCCGCGTGACCGCCCCGTGAGCAAGCCGTTCGACGCCACGCTGAACACGCTGATCGACGCCCACGCGGACGAATGGGCGGCGTTCCTGGCCGCCCGCGCCGGGGTGCCTGTCCCGGTCGGACCCGTCACCCCAATCGACACCGACCTGTCAGCCACTCTTCAAGCGGACCGCCTGTTCCGCCTGCCAGGCCCCGACCCCCTGGTGCTGCACCTGGAGTTGGAATCAACCGGCCGGCTGGGCATCCCGGCGGAACTGTTGCGGTACAATGTGGCGGCGTTCGGCGCGACCGGGTTGCCGGTGGTGAGCGTTCTCATCCTGCTTCGCCCCAAAGCGACCGCCACCGACCTGACCGGGACGTTGGAGTTGACCGCGGCGGGAAGTCCTTACCTGAGCTTCCGCTACACCGTGATCCGGCTGTGGCAGGAGCCGATGAGCGTGTTCCTGAGTGCGGGCGTAGGTCTGTCGCCGTTGGCCATGTTGACGAACGAAGCCGCCGCCGACTTGCCCGCCGCCTTCGTGCGGTTCAACGAACGGTTGCGACAGCCGGCGGTCGCGCCCGATTTGCGGGATAAACTGTTGGGAGCCGCCTTCGTGTTGGGCGGTCTCCGGTACCAAACCGAAGGCCTGGTGGACCTCTACATGAGCCTGCACAACGTTCTTGAAGACTCGACCACCTACCAGTGGCTGATGCGTCGCGGGGCCGTCAGCGGGCGACAGGACACGCTCCTTCAACAAGGGCGCAAGCGGTTCGGTGTGCCGACGACTGAAACCGAGGCGAAGCTGAAGGCCGTGACCGAGCTGCCGCGGTTGGAGCGGATGACCGACCGCATCCTGGACGTGACGGGGTGGGACGAGTTGCTGGCGACGGAGTGACCGGCGGGCGGTGGGCCACTACATTTTCCCTCGGCACGTCGCCCGGAGCGCCCCATGCACCTGCTCGGCCTGGAACACCTGTCCCGCGAACAGATCGTCGGCCTGCTCGACGACGCCACGCAGTTCCTCGGCGTCGGCCGCGACACCCCCAAGCGGACCGACCTGGCCAACAAGGTGATCGCCAACCTGTTCTACGAGCCGAGTACCCGCACCCGCCTGAGCTTCACCCTGGCCGCCCGCCGGGTGGGGGCCGAGACGCTCGACTTCTCGCCGGGCGGCAGCAGCACGGCCAAAGGCGAGTCGTTCATCGACACCGCCCGGAACATCGTGGCCATGGGCGTGGACGCGGTGGTGGTGCGGCACAGCAGCTGTGGCGCGCCGCACCTGCTCACCCGCCACCTGCCGGGCGTGAGTGTGGTGAACGCCGGCGACGGCGCTCACGCCCACCCCACCCAGGGGCTGCTCGACATGTTCACCATCCGCCGGCGGAAGGGGCGGATCGACGGGCTGACGGTGGCCCTCGTGGGCGACATCCTGCACAGCCGCGTGGCGCGGAGCAACATCCACGGGCTGACCAAGCTGGGGGCGAAGGTGATCGCGTGCGGCCCGCCCACGCTGGTGCCGCCGGAGGTGGCCCAGTTCGGCGTCGAGATCGCCCACGACCTGGACGCCATCCTGCCGCGGTGTGATGTCATCAACCTGCTGCGGGTGCAGTTCGAGCGGCAGCGGAGCGCCTTCTTCCCGTCCGTCGGCGAGTACGCGCACGTGTTCGGCATGACCGGCGAGCGGCTGAAGCGGGCGAACGCGGACGTGCTCATCCTCGCCCCCGGCCCGATCAACCGCGGCGTCGAGATCACCCCCGACGTGGCCGACGGCCGCAACTCGGCCATTCTGGATCAGGTGACGAACGGGGTCGCCGTCCGCATGGCCGTCCTCAAGTGGGCGTGCCAGCCGCGGTGACCGGCGGGGGTATACTTGACCGCCTCCCCCACCCCCCCGGACACGCCATGCCCGACCCCATCGCCCTGCCCGGCAACCGCTCCGTCTTCGATCGGTTCGCCAAGCTGGCGGCCAAGGTGACGGGCCGGCCGATCGCCTTCATCGCGGCCGTTACCACGCTCGTCGTGTGGGCCGCCACCCGCCCGCTGTTCGACTCGTTCGACTCGTGGCAGATGGTCATCAACACCGGCACCACCATCGTCACCTTCCTGATGGTGTTCCTCATCCAGAACAGCCAGAACCGCGACTCGGCGGCGGTGCAACTGAAGCTGGACGAACTCATCCGGGCGGTACACGGCGCGCACAACGCCATGCTCGACCTGGAGGAGCTGAGCGAGCGGGAACTGGAAGCCATCCGCGACAAGTACGAAGCCCTGGCGAAAGCCGCCCGCGAGCAACTCCGACGCGGCGAGCGGGACGACGACTCCCCCGACCTGGACGCTTTGCCGAAGGGGTGACGGTGCCGTGCTCGACCCCGTCGCCGAATTCCGCCGCCGGTGCCTGCGGGCCATCCGCAACGGGCTGCTCACCCTGCTGGCGGGCATCGGCACCGTCCTTTTGTTCGTCGTCACCGCCCTGCACCTGGCCGACCCGTGGCACCACCGTGAACTGCCCTTCAATCTGCTACTCGTGTGGGGCACCCTCGCCGCCGCCGGGCTGACGCTGCTCTTCGAAGTCCTCTGGCGGCACAGCCGCCACCCGCTCACCCGCTGCCCGCACTGCCACCGCCCGCTCACCGACTACCTGCCTGTGGTCGTGGCCAGTGGGTGCTGCTCCACGTGTGGGAAACGGGTACTCGAACCGGCCGACGACCCGCCTGCCGAGGCGCTCATCCCGCGGGCCGAGTTCCTCCTCGCCGATTCCGGCTACCAGAGCAAAGCCGTGCCGCTGCTCGTCGGCGGGGTGATGGCCACCTACGCCGGCGGCTGCGGGGCGCTGGCGGTGGTCAACCGACTGCCCCTGCCCGACCCGCTGGCGGTGGTCATCTTCGTGGCGCTGGTCGCGGTCGCCCCGGTGTCGGTGGTGGTGGTCATGCGCTGGCTGGCGGCGGCGGGCCAACGCAACCCGGCGCTCGCCTGCCCCGGCTGCGGCAAGCTGCTGGCCGGCGCGCGAACGCTCACTGCGTGTACCGGATGTTGCACCGCCTGCGGGTGTCGGGTGATCGTGCCTCGCACCCGCCCGCTCCCCCCGCCGCACCTCGGGCCGCTGTGGACGATCCCGCAACTGACCGCCCTGGAGAAGTACCGTCGGTGGTACACGCGGCGGATGCTCGTGCTCGTCGGGTTGGTGTTCGCCGTCACCCTCGGGCTGCTCGTGCTCGGGAGGCTGTACTGGAACGAGGATCGATTGCAGGGCATGGGGTTGACTTGGGGAACGGCCTATTTCATCGGCAAGGGCATCACACTGACGGTCGGCATCACCGGGGCGGCGGTCGCGCTGGTAGTGTTCCGACAGTCGCTGCGAGCAGCCCGCCGCAAGCACCCGATCAACTGCCCCCGGTGTGGCCGCGACCTGCTGGTGCCGTTCGCCCGCGCCACCCGCTGCTGCGCCCAGTGCGGCTGGCGGGTGGTTGAGTAGTGCGGCGTGCCGGACGGTACAGAGCGCAGACCGCCTCGCACGGACGGGGGGAGAATGCGCCCGTCGGCCGGCTGAATGGTCGAGCGGGCGAGAGCCACCATGATTGGCCCGCGGGGTTGCCGGCAGATGCCGACATGCACTATTTGCACTGATCACTGACACCACATCAGATAAAATGCCTCCCACGGTTCGACGACTGGAGAGGGGTGGTTGTGGCAACCAAAGCAGAACTCCAGGCGGCGCACGACCGCTGTGAAAAAATCTGTAGCGAGGCCGCTGCGGCCGAGTGGGGAAAGGATTACCCGCTTGCCGTGCAGCGCGCGACCACGGCGTTGCCCGATCAACACGCTTCCGTCACCTTCCAACGTCGTTTCCTGAAGTCGCCCGTCATCACCACGCCGGCAGTGGATGTCATCTTGAGGTATGCCCCGCCGTTCTTCGTGAGCAAAGCCATCGAAGTCGTGCAGGAGTGGTTCGATGCCGGTTCCAAGGCCGAACGAACCGCCCTGTCGGAACTGCCGAGGCGGATCGACGCAGCCCGACAACTTCTCGCCCACGCCGTCGAACTGTGGGGGGTGTTGGCGGAATCTCCGACGGCGGTGCTGCGCCCGCCGACAACGCCGCTCACGAAGGCGGTTGTGCCGCTCTGGGTGTCGGCGGGCGTGGTCGCGCCCCGGTCACATGAACCACCGATGTACACTCGCGTCAGCGACCCGCGGCGTCCGGCTGTCGCCAAGTGTTCGGGGTGCGGTCGGGAACGCACCGCGCCACTGGCCGACCTGCTCGAACCTGCCACCTGTGATGCGTGCCGGCGGCGGTGCAACTTCGTCCTCACCCGCCGAGTCCTCTGACCATGAACGTCGCCGTCCCTTTACTACTGATGCTGCTCGCGCTCGCCGGCGGTTGTGTCGCCACCTACTTCGTCATGGATGCACCACGCCGTCGGGCGGTGAAGGACGCGCAGGACTTGGCCAAGCAGTTGGAGGCGACCGACCGCAAGCGCACCGAACTCGAACGTTGGAGGGACAAACTCAAAGCGGCAGCGGCCGATCTGAAGAGCAGTACGGCCGACGTTTCCCGCCGGGAGCAGGCGTTCACAGCCCAGAAGCGGGAGTTTGATCGGCAGGCGGTCACCTACGCCGAGTTGGCGAATGAGAACCGCCTGCTGCGAGTCGAACTGACGAACGCGGCCGTTCACGCCGGGTTCCTCCAACACCTCCGGCAGACCGACCGGGCCGGGCAGTCATCGGTGGCCGAGTTGCGGGACGAGTTGGGGCGGGCGTACTTCGACGAAGTGGTCGCGACAGCCAAGAAGGCGATGACGGCGAGCAACCTGCCGCAGAGTAACCAGCGGGTGCGTACGGCAGCCGAACGGGTACGGTCGGCGGGCGTGGAATTGACGCCTGGCGAGGAGAAGTCGGCACTGGAGACGCTACGGGTGCAATTCGAGAAGGCAGTGCGGGCACAGGAGGAGCGCGAACATCAGGCGCACCTCCGAGAGCAGATCCGCGAGGAGCAGAGGCGTGAGCGAGAGATCGCGGCGGCCGAGGAGGAGGCGCGGCGTGCGGAACAGGAGCGGTCGGCGGTGGAGGCGGAACTCGCCCGTGCCAGAGCCGAAGCCGCGCGTCAAACGGCAGAAGCGTTCGGGCGGGAAAGCGAGGAGTTGGCGGCCCGCCACGCCGCCACTATTCAAGCCCTTCAGACGAAACTGGCCGAGGCAGAGGCGAACTCCCTGCGGGCCATCTCCAACGCCCAGTTGACCAAGAAAGGCTGCGTCTACGTCATCTCCAACATCGGCTCGTTCGGCGAAGGGGTCTTCAAGATCGGCATGACCCGTCGCTCGGACCCGATGGACCGGGTGAAAGAGTTGGGCGATGCGTCGGTGCCGTTCCCGTTCGACGTCCACATGCAGATCAAGTGCGACGACGCGCCGGGCCTGGAAAATGCGCTGCACCGGGAGTTTCGTGACCGACGGGTCAACCGGGTCAACCTGCGGAAAGAGTTCTTCCGCATCCCCCTCGACGACATCGTCTCGGCGGTCGAACGGAACCACGGGACGGTCGAATACACGGCTGACGCCGAAGCGATCCAGTTCCGCAACAGCCAGTCGGCGACCGACGACGACATGCAAGAAATCGAGGACGCATTCGCCGCAACTGGCAGTCTGAACGCCAACCCGGACGTGGAGTGAGTCGGGCGGGTGTTCGTGGACTCGGGGGCGTGAGCACCGCGACCCGCCGTACGCTTCGCACCACCCACCTGCCTGACTTCGACACCGGACCCCGGCGGGGCGAACTTCGCCTTCTGCGACGGGTCGGTCAAGTTCCTGCGGTACTCGGCGGATGCAGTGTTGCTCGCGCTCGCCACCCGTGCCGGCGGCGAGGTGGTGCCCGGCGACTTCTGACCCTGACAACCGATCGACAGGCGAAACCACGCAACCGTCGGAAAAGGCAGGGGTTGCGTCCCGCGGACGGATGATTTCGCCGCCGGGAGATGGTTTCGCGGATGGGTGGGGGGTGGCGGAATGAAACCATCCGGACGGCCGTCCGGCCCTACACTACCCGCATGGCTGACTTCGACACCGCCCGCGGGCGGCCGCTGCCCCTCGGGGCCTCCCGCGCCCCCGACGGCGTCAACTTCGCCGTCCTGTCCCGGCACGCCACCGCCGTCACCCTCATCGTGTTCCCCGAAGGCGGCGGCACCACCCCGCTCGCCACCGTCCCCCTCGACGGACGCATTCACCGCACCGGCGACCACTGGCACGTCCGCGTGGCCGGCCTGCCGGACGTGTTCCAGTACGGCTGGCGGGTGGACGGGCCGAAGGGCGGCGTTCACCGCTTCGACCCCACCCGCCTGCTCCTCGACCCGTTCGCCAACACCATCTCGCACGCCGCCGTGTGGGGCCGCAGCGGGGAAACCGACCCCGAGCGGACCGCCCGCCGCAGTCTATTCACCCCCCACCACGCCTACGACTGGGAGGGCGACGCCCCCCTCCGCACCCCCCCCGAAGACTCGGTCATCTACGAGTTGCACGTCCGCGGGTTCACCCGGCACGGCAGTTCCGAGGTGAAGGCCCCCGGCACCTTCCGCGGGCTGATCGAGAAGATCGACTACCTGAAGTGGCTGGGCGTCACGGCCGTCGAACTGCTGCCGGTGTTCGAGTTCGACGAACAGGACTGCCCGTTCACCGACCCGGCGACCGGCGAGAAGCTGCTCAACTTCTGGGGGTACAACCCGATCGGGTTCGCCGCGCCGAAGGCGTCGTTCGCGGCGAGCGGCAAGGGACACGGGCAGGACGACGAGTTCCGCGACCTGGTGAAGGCCCTGCACGCGGCCGGCATCGAGGTGATTCTGGACGTGGTGTTCAACCACACCGGCGAGGGGGACGACCGCGGGCGGACGTACCACTTCCGCGGGCTGGACAACAGCCTGTACTACCTGCTCGACGGCAAGGGGCGGTACTTGAACTACACCGGGTGCGGGAACACGGTCAACTGCAACCACCCGGCCGTCCGCGAGCAAATCCTCACCTGCCTGCGGTACTGGGTGACGGACATGCACGTGGACGGGTTCCGGTTCGACCTGGCCAGCGTGCTCGGGCGGGACCGCTTCGGCAGCCTGATCCCGAACCCGCCTGCGGTCGAGATGATCGCCGACGACGGCATCCTGGCGCACACCAAGCTGATCGCCGAGCCGTGGGACGCGGGCGGGGCGTATCAGGTGGGCACCTTCCCGTTCGGCCACCGGTGGGCCGAGTGGAACGACCGCTTCCGCGACGACGTGCGGCGGTTCTGGCGGGGCGACGGCGGGTTCGCCGCCCTGCTGGCCAGCCGCCTGAGCGGGAGCGCGGACGTGTTCGGCGGGAACGACAACGCCCGCGGCCCGCGGCACTCGCTCAACTTCGTCACGTGCCACGACGGGTTCACGCTGAATGATTTGGTCAGCTTCAACGACAAGCACAACGCGGCCAACGGCGAGGACGACCGCGACGGGCACAACGACAACTGCTCGTGGAACACGGGCGTGGAGGGGCCGACCGCCGACCCGAAGGTGCGGAAACTGCGGGAGCGGCGGGCGAAGAGCATGGCCGCCACGCTGCTGCTGGCGCAGGGCACGCCCATGCTGCTGGCCGGGGACGAGATGCTCCGCACCCAGGGGGGCAACAACAACGCCTGGTGCCAGGACAACGACCTGAGTTGGGTGGACTGGCAGTTGAAAGACGCGAACGGCGGGTTCGTGCGGTTCGTGCGGGAACTCATCTGGCTGCGGCGGGGGCACCCGGTGTTCCGCCGGCGGGCCTACCTGGAAGGCGACCTGACCCCGCTGACGGCCGACATCCGGTGGCACGGGCGGAAGCCGAACCTGCCCAACTTCGGCCCCGACTCGCGGTTCGTGGCGTACACCCTGGACGGCCGCTACCACGGCCGCGACGACCTGACCGCCGACCCCGACCGCGACTTCTACGTGGCCATGAACGGCGGCACCGAGGCGGTGAGTGCGACCGTCCCGCCGTCGCCGACCGGCCGCCGCTGGCGGCGGCTGTTCGACACCGCCGCCGACTCGCCGGGCGACATTTTCACCGACTCCTCCGGCCCCGTCGTGAAACCCGCCAGCGCGATAACGGTCGCACCCTTCGGGGCGGTGGCGCTCATCTCGGAGGCGTAATTCTGCGGCCCGGTCGAGCGCCGCACCCCGCCCGCCGACCCGCCCGAGCGCGGGAAATGGGCCACGGATCGGGCGACCCGTCGCGGCGTGTTCTACGGTTCGGGTGCGCCCGGCCACCCCTCCGGGCTGTCGGGTCGTGCCGCCATGAACGTCTGCCCCATTTGCCTTTACGTGAACAAGCCGGACGTGGGCGTGTGCTCGCGGTGCGGCAAGTTCCGCTTCCCCACGGTCGGGGTGGCGGTGATGGACGCCCCCGCGCACGCCCCCGCCGACGAAGCCCGCACGAAGGTGGAAGGGTCCGGGTCGGTGCTGACGAAACCGTCCGGCACCATCTCGATCGTGCAGACCAGCCGGCCGGCCGGCGAGCCGACCGACGCGAGAGATCAGGTGGGGTTCGCGCTGCCCAGGCGGGAGGGGGTGGCGAGCGGGTCGAGTCCGAGCACGGCCGGGTCGGGGTCGAGCGCGAGCGGCACGCCGACGACGCGGGTGGTGGTGAAGCCGCGGCTGGAGGTGGTCCGCGGGGAGAAGCTGGGGGCCGCGTTCCCGGTGCTCGAAGGGCGGAACATCATCGGCCGAATGGTGAACAGCCCGGTCGACCTCGACCTGACCGGCCAGGAGCCGCCCGAACGGGTGTGGACCAGCCGCCAGCACGCCTGCGTCATTTTCGACGGCAAGTCGGTCATCCTCGAAGACATGAACAGCCTGAACGGCACATTCGTGAACCGCCAGCGAGTGTTCCCCGGTCAGCAGCGGGTACTCCAGCCGAACGACGTGGTGCAGATCGACACCGTGTAGTTGCGGATGCTCGTGTCGGCCGAGACGGTCGCCACTGCCGGGTAGGTGCCGCCCGGCAGGCGGCACCTACCCCAGGCCGTCACCCGCGACACGCCCCCACTTCCCGCCGTCCCGTCGAACGGAACTTAAGTCTTGACATCACTTTAGGCGGGCTTACGATTTCCCTAACGGACCCGGCCTCCCCCCGAGGGTGCATCGGTGACGAAGAAAGAAATCGTGAAGACCATCGCCGAGAAGTACGACCAGTCCCAGGTGCTGGTGAAGGATATCGTTCAAGAGACCTTCAACCTGATTATCGAAACCCTCGTGAAGGACGGGCGGATCGAGCTGCGGAACTTCGGCGTGTTCGAAGTGAAGGTGCGGAAGGCCCGCCGGGCACGCAACCCGAAGACGAATGACCCGGTGACGGTCGGGCCGAAGAAAGTCGTCACGTTTCAGGCCGGCAAGGTGATGGAGGAGCGGGCGAAGCAGGCCGAGAAGGTGGTCGAATCGCGGGGGAAGGGGGTCAAGGTCGTCGAAGAAGACGAGGAAGCGAGCGACGGCGAGGAGTTGGCGCCGGTCGGCGTCGGCGGGGCGGCGGAAGACACGGCCCCGCAAGCGGTTCCGAACAAGCCGCGGTGACTGTGGAACCGGGAACGGAGTGACCGGGTGCAGCGCGACACCCACCCGGTCACTGCGTTCCCGGTTCCAGGCTCCCCATCTTCACCCTCTCCACCGGCACCGCCGGCACAATTCCGACAATTGCGTTGAAGCCCCTACCCGTTGTGGTCGATAACTTCCCGTGTAGACCCGAATGGCCGTTCGGCGGGGGAAAACCCGTCGGCCGGTCAACCCGTGGGGGGATACTCGGGAGGGTCGCTACGCAGGGAGGCGGGAACATGGCTCGGCGCATCGCACTGGCGGTGTTGGCGGGATTCGCGGTGGCCGCGTGCGGCACCGGGTGCATTAACCAGTATGCGTCCGACCCGCTCATCAAGCAGGACCAACTGCTCAACCAGTCGGAAGACATCCGACAGATCGGGGAGACGTGGCGGCGGTTCTGGTTCAACGACCAGCCCAGCCACCTGACCCCGCAGCGGATCCACGGCGGGATCCTGTAATGCTGCGGCGCATCGCACTTGCGGCGGTGGCGGGGATCGCGTGTGCGGTTCCCGTCGGGTGTGCAACGCACACGTGTAGCGGCTACGACTCGACGCTCCAGCAGGACCAACTGTTGGAGCAGTCGGAGACGTTGCGATTCGGCGAAGCGCAATGGCACCGCGGGGCCGACTGGCCCGCCGAGCGGCCCGCCCCAGAGACGGTCCGGATCCACGGCGGCATTCTGTAAACGATCTTCGCCGCGACCAACGGGAGCGGGGACGCTCCCATTGGTCGCGGCGAAGATGCGCACGGCGGCGGCGGGGTACTGACCTCCCGTCATGAGCCTCGGCACGTGAACTGACCTGTCAGTTCGCGTTACCGAGGCACGAACCGCGAAGCGGTTCGGCAATGTGCGTCCGGGGGACCGGACTCGCCCGCGGCGTATCGCCGCAGTCAACGCTACCTCCCGCCAGTCTGATAGGGTGTTCCGCTCTCTCCGAGAGCGGGTCCGATTCCCGCTCTCGGAGAGAGCGGAACACCCTAACGGGTCGCTACTTCTTCGGCGGCTGGATGACCTTGCCGGCGGCCGGGTCGGTGGTGTCGTCCGCCCACGGTCCTTCGTACGCCTGGTACCACGGCGGGGTGAGCGTGCTGCCCTTGTCGCCACCCGTCCAGCCGGCGATCTGGTTCGGCTTGCCCCGCTCCTTGCTCCGCTTCTCCCAGGTGGTCGCCCAACTCGGGTCGGCGTCCTTCACCTTCCGCGCGTCCTTGTCCCAGAACAGCACCTTGCCCTGGCGGTATCCCTGCACGCCCATGTTCACAGTGCTGAACGCGGCGGCCCCCAGTTCCGGGGTGCTGAGCGTCTCCCGCTTCTTCGCCCCGACGCACTCGATGAAGTTCTGCCACAGGGCGTAGGTGGCCCCGTTCTCCACCCCGTTCGCCGCCGTGCCGAAGTTCGGGTTCTCGTAGGTGTGCACCGCATCGCCGACCGCTCCGCCCGGCTTCTTCGGCCCGCCGGAGATGTTCTGGCCGAACACCTCGAACCCCTTCAGGAAGTCCTGCCGCCCCTCGGGGCTGAACTTGACGGTGCCCAGGTGCCCGCGGATCATCTCGCCCAGTTGCACGTCGTTCATCATGGTGGCACTCACCATGAACTGGCACCCCTCGTGGAAGTCGGCCACCACCGTGGCCACGTCCGGCACGTCGCGGGTGTCGTACTCGAAGTACAGCCCGCCGGCCCCCACCACCCGCGCCGGGAACTTCAGCCCCATGGCGGCCAACATGTGCGTCGTCTGGTGGACGAACAGGTCGGTGAACATGCCCCCGCCGAACGGCCAGTAGCACCGCCACTGCGCCCACACGGCGCGGTCGAACGGCATGTCCTTCTTGGTCGGGCCGAGCGGCTCGCCGTCCACCCCCTTGAACTTGTGCCCCAGCCAGGTGTCCCAGTCAATGCTCTTGGGGGACATCTCCTTGGTGAGCGGGTAGTACCGCCACTGGCCCACGTCGCTGTTGCGGAAGTAGCTCGTCTGGCCCATCATCACCTTGCCGATGTTCCCCGTCTTGATGTACTCGTAAGCCGCCAGCCAGGTGGGGTCGGCCATGCTCTGCACGCCGACGGTCACCACCTTGTTGTTCTTCACCGCCGAGTCCACCACCGCGATGGCCTCGGTGATGGTGCGGGTCATCGGCTTTTCCATGTACACGTGCTTGCCCGCTTCCATGGCGTCGATGGCCATCCGCGCGTGCCAGTGGTCGGGGGTGGCGATGCACACCACGTCCACGTCCTTCTGCTCCAGGATCACGCGGTAGTCTTTGCTCACGTGCTTCTTGTCGTCCTTGTCCAGTCCGCACCGCTCGGCCGACGGATACAGCCCTCGGCCCTTGATGAGGCCCGGCACCACCTGCCCGTCCCACACGTCGTTCACCGCCACCGCCTTCACCGCCTTCTTCTGCTCGGTCATCTTCAGCACCACGTCGATGTGCTGCTGGCAGCGGCCGCCGACGCCCAGGAAGCCGACGCGGACGGCCTCGTTCGCGCCGGGCACCTGGGCGTAGCTCTTGGCGGTCATGGACACGGCCGTGGCGGCCACGGCGGCGGTGCCGAGGAACCCGCGGCGGGAGGGTCGCTTCTTCGCGGTCATTGGGGGAACTCCGGGGGAGGGTTGAACTGGAACCGGGAACGCAGTGACCGGGTGGAATGAATGCAACCCGGTCACTGCGTTCCCGGTTCCAAAAACACGAACCGATCACTACTTCACTGCTTTCTTCTGCTTCATCATCCACTCGACCAGTTCGGGGGTGGCGTAGGCGGCGTCCCAACTGTTGTGCCCGACGTGGGCCAGCTCGGTGTACCGCGGCTCGGCCTTGAGCGCCTTCATCGCCTCGATCAGCTCACGAGACTTCTCCACCTTCACGGCGGTGTCTTTGTCCCCGTGCCAGCACCAGCAGGGGAGACCCTTCACCTTCTCGGCGGTCGTCTTCACGTCGTCGGCCGTCCGCACGCCCCCGCAGATGGGGGCGAAGCACGCCCAGCGGTCGGCGAACGCCGCCGCGTGGCTCCAGGTGCCGTACCCGCCCATGCTCAGGCCGGTGAGAGACTGGCGGGCGGCGTCCGTCTTGTACTCCTTCATCGTCGCGTCCAGCATGGCCATCGCCCGCTTGCCGTCGTCGCTGTCCGCCTGCCACGTCCGCTTCTCACTCTGCGGGATGACGACGAACGCCGGGAATGCCTTCTCGTTCCGCTTGATGTGCGGGCCGATGCCCTGCTCGACGGGCATCTTCGCCCCGCCCTTCGTCTCGCCCGCCCCGTGCAGGAACAGGATGATCGGGAACTCTTTGGTGCCGTCGTAGGTGTGCGGGACGAACACCACGTACTCGGACGTGGTGTCGTCGGCGTTCTTGTGCGTCTTGGTGATGAACCCGGCCTTCACGTCCGCGGCGAGGAGTGAGGCGGGCAACATGAGTACGGCCAGCAGTGCGATCCGGCGAAGCATGGGAGGGGGTGCTCCGGGCGGGTGTGGTGTGCCACCATGCTATGCGACGGGCGTGGGAAGTGCCAGCCGGGGGTCGTGCGTTCCCGGTGCCAGTCGGCGCGCGTATGATGGTCGGTACAGCAGGACACGCACCCGCGGAGGACGCCGATGCCCACCTCGCCCCCCGACCCGACCGGCAAGTCGAACCGCCGGCGGGGGAAGGCGAAGGCCGCCGCCCCAGGCCCGGACTGGCCGCCCGGCTCCCTCTTCCTCGGCTGGACCGGCAACCGCGACAGCCGCGAGGTCGGCTTCCACACCCTCCGCGACCAGACCCCGCCCGACGCCGACGACACGCCCGAACCGCTCCTGTACAAGGGCGACGGCCACCTCATGACCATCTCCCCGACGGGCGGCGGGAAGGGCGTGGGCGTCATCGTCCCGAACCTGCTGACGTACCCCGGCTCGGTCATCGCCATCGACATCAAGGGCGAACTCACCCAAGTGACCGCCCGCCGCCGCCGCGAGATGGGGCAGAAGGTGGTGGTGCTCGACCCGTTCGGGCTGGTGGCCGGCAGGGGGCACCCGTCCGACTCGCTCAACCCGTTCGACCTGTTCCGCCTGCCCGGGGGCGACGCGGAGTCGGACGCCGAGATGCTGGCGGCGCAGTTCGCCGTCGATCACACGTTCAGCACGGATCGGTACTGGGACGACACCGGCAAGGGGCTGGCGGCCGGGCTGATCGCCCACCTGGCCACCAGCGGCACGGAGGAGGACCGCAACCCGAGCGCGCTCCGCAAGCTGCTGTACATGGACGACCTGGACTACAACATCGCCACGTGGCTGGACAAAGGCGAGGTGAAGAACCCGCTGGCCCGCGACGAGTTCGTGGCCTATTTGTCCGCCCCGTCGGACAAGACCCGCCCGTGCATCCGCACCACCGCCTGCACGTACATGAAGTGCCTGGGCAGCGAGGTGGTGAGCAAGTCGATGGAGACCTCGTCGTTCGACCTGAAGCAACTGATCGCCGGCGACCCGGTGACGATTTACCTGGTCATCCCGCCGGAGAAGCTGGAGAGCCACCGGGCGGTGCTACGGGCGTGGGTGGCCACCCTGCTGACGGCCGTGCTGCGGCGGACCCGCCTGCCCGACCTGCGGACGCTGTTCGTCGTGGACGAGGCGGCCCAGCTCGGTCAGATGCCGCTCCTCCGCACGGCCATGACCCTGCTCCGCGGGTACGGGTTGCAGTGCTGGACCTTCTGGCAAGACCTCGGCCAACTGCGGACGCTCTACCCGAACGACTGGACGACGATGGTGTCCAACTCGGCGGCGATGCAGGCGTTCGGCCTGCCGCGGCACGGCACGGCGCGCACGGCGTGGCTGGAAGTGCTGGGCGAGGACGCGCTGGACTTGCCGCGGATGCCGCCGGGCGAGATGGCCGTGTCGTTCGCCGATACCGGGCTGAGCCGCCACCGGCGGGCGAACTACCTGACCGACCCGGTGTTCGCCGGCCTGTTCGACTCCAACCGCCGGTTCGCCGCCCGCAACGGGAGCGAGCGGGGCATGTGACCCCACCTGAGTCGTCTCCGCGAGCCTGCGAGCGTCTCCGCACACGCGCTCGCAGGCTCGCAGAGACGACACGCGCCAGAAGCCGAATCCGTTGACACATCTCACTCCGTCTTGATTTCACCCGCTCCCGCCGGTATTCCCCCGCGCCCGCCGGACTGCACCCGTACCTCACCGCGCCCACGACCATGCCACTGCGTCGGGTCCGATACCGCGTTGCCCCCCTGCTCGTCGCCCTCCTGGGGGCGGCGGTGGCCGTCGTGCCCGGCGGGGGAGGGTGTGCGTCCACCCGGCACGAGCAAGACGTGCTCCCGCCGCCGGCCGTCACCGACGGCATGTCGAGCGACCACGAACTCGACATCGCCGGGTCGATCACCCAGGCGCTCGCGTACAAGCAGGGGCAGGCGGCCGTCGCGCCGAAGAACGCCCTGCTGCTGAGCGGCGGCGGGCAGTACGCGGCGTACAACGCCGGCGTGCTCGTCGGCTGGTCGCACTCCGGCACCCGCCCCACGTTCGACGTGGTGACGGGCATCAGCGGCGGGGCGATGGTGGCCATCTACGCCTTCCTGGGCGAGCGGTACGACGCCCCCCTGCAACAGTTCTTCACCACCACCAGCAACCGCGACCTGTTCGCCATCCGCCCGATCTCCGGCCTGCTGCGGAACGGCGCGCTGGCCAGCCCGAAGAAGCTGGAGGAGTTGATCGAACGCGAGGCGAACGACTGCATGTTGGCCGACCTCCGCACGGCCCACCAGCAGGGGCGGCGGCTGTACATCGGCACGATGAACGTCCGCACCCGTCGGCCGGTCATCTGGGACATCGGGGCGATCGCGTGCAGCGACCGCCCGGACGCCCCGCAGTTGGTGCGGAAGATCTTCCTGGCGTCCATCTCCATCCCCGGCCAACTGCCGGCCGTGCGGTTCGAGATGGAGGTGAACGGCAAGAAGTACGTCGAGGAGCACGTGGACGGCGGGGCGGCCACCCAGACGTTCCTGCGACTGCCGGCGAGTGCCAACCGCCCGGCCCCCGGCGCGACCAACTGGCTGGCCGGGTCGAACCTGTACTGCATGGCGGCGGGCAAGCTGTACGCCCCCGAGTTGGAGGGCAAGCTCGGCTTCCTGAAGCGGGTGACGAGCACCGTGTCGGCGGCCCTGTACGCCCTGTACCGGTCGGAACTGCTCAACCTGTACGCCTTCAGCGGGGTGAGCGGGATGAAGTTCCACATGATCGCCATCCCAGCGGACGCCGAGGCACCGCCCAACAGCATGACGTTCGAGCCGAAGGAGATGCAGAAGCTGTTCGCCCTGGGGTACGGCCAGGCGGTGAAGGGCGTCCCGTGGCGGCTCACCCCGCCGGGGGCCGAACCGGGCGAAGAGGAGCACCCCCGCGACGTGCCCATCTTCGTGCCGGAGAAGTGAGAAGGGATCGTGTTGGAGTTCACGCTTCAGCGTGACGCTTGGCACCAATCACGCTGAAGCGTGAACTCCAACAGCTTGTGGGTGGCCCATGACCCCGCCCGAACTGGCCGAACTGTTCGCCACCATCGACCGCCCGCCGATTGCCACCGACGGCATCCCAGAAGTGGACATCATTGCCGCCGAACAACGCCTGGGCGTGCGTCTGCCCGAGGTGCTACGGACGTTTTTCCACCTCGTCGGGAATCATCGGCTGAACCGGGTCTACAACCACCTCTCCCGGATCGGCAGTCTGGACATCGACCGGCGGATGGTGCAGTTCTACGCCGAGAATCAAGGTGTCGAGGTGTGGGGTGTGCGTGCGACGAAGGCCCGGCGGGTGAACCCGGCCGTGTACTACTCTACTCTGTGGCCGACGGCCGCGGCGGGCGCTTCGAATGGGAGCAGGAAGACCTGCGGTGTGCGGACTTCTTGACCCTGATGGTCTGCTGGCAGGCGGTGAACGGCGGTCTACGACCGTGCGGGTGGGGGCAAGTGGGCACGGCGGTCGGGCAGGCGGTGGCGAAACGGTTCGGGATGTTTCGCACCCGTGACCTGTGCGGCGGCTACCGAGTGGGCCAAGCCGTGTGCGTGGTCGGACTTGGGAAGCAAATCGACGTGGTGGCCGCCGGGAGGACGAAAGAGGAGTTCGCGGCGTTGCGGGACGAGTTGAAAAGCCTGGGTGTAGAGTTGGAGGTTTCGTAACTCGGCGTGGCCGAGTTCTTCGCCCCGAAGGGGCGGGTTCTGTCAGCCCAGGTCGGAGCGAGCCGCAGGCGAGCGCAGGCCTGGGAACGGGGAACCAAATCACCCCGCCCTGAAGGGGCGGATTCCACGTGAACCCGCCCCTTCAGGGCGGCTCCCTTCTCGCCATCGGTCCCAGGGCTTCGCTCGCTCCGCTCGCTCGCCCTGGGCTGACAGAACCCGGCCTTTCAGGCCGAAGCGGGGTTGCGACACTGCACCCAGCGGGGAGGGGTGAGGGTGGCTGGTCCACCGTCCAAGTGCAATGAACCACCCCAAGAACGCCTACCCGTTGCGGTGGCTCGCCTCCGGCACGGTCAGGAAGCCCCACCGCAGCGCCCGGTCCTGTTCGTAGTTCTTGCCCAGCGTCAGGGCCGTCACCGCCTTGGCGAACTCGTACCCCAGATAGAAGCTGTGGCTCGGGTCGAGTTTCGCGTCCCGCTTCAGCATCTCCGCGAACAACTCGAACGGGTCGGTGCCCCGCAGGTAGAAGTCGCCGTTCATCACGTGCAACTCGCCCCGCTCGGCGAACACGCGGTAGTTGCGATCCGTGATCCGCTCGGCCAACTCGGTCAGTTCCCGCTCGCCGTGGACGTGCAACTTCGCATCGCGGAGCAGCACCAGGTTCGGTTCGAGCCGCTTCGGGGGCACCTTGTGCGTGACCGCGTGGTACACCAGCCGGCGGGCGAGCGCGAGTTCCTTCACCGCGCTGCGGCCCCAGTTGATGACCTCCGTCGTCAGCACGCTGCGGATGCCGAGTTCCTGGCACACCCCGGCGAGCAGCACGTTCACGCCCGCGCTGTCGGCGTCGGTCAGTTCGGTCAGGTTGCCCACGCCCATCATCATCTCGGCGTCGGGGTGCCGCTTGCGGGTGTCGATGTACCGTCCCAAACTGGCGGCGAACCCGAACCCGATCGGTTCAAGCACCGGATCGAGGCGGTGTTTCACGCCCCAGCGGTGGAGCACTTCGACGGTGCGGTCGAGTGAGTCCAGGTCGCTCGGCGTGTCGGGGATGGCGACGACTCCGGCGTGCGGGAAGTGCTCGGCCCACCGCCGGGCGTGTTCGACGTTCGTTCCGTTTACGCTCAGCACCAGTTCCGCACCGGCCGCCAACGCCGCTCCCACCTCCGCCGAGTCGAACGAATCGACCGACACCCGCCGCCCGTCTTCCCGCAGCGCCTTCACCGTGTCGCCGACGCCACCCCACCCGCCGCCGGGGTCGCACCCCAGGTCGATCAGGTCGGCACCGTCCGCGTGGTGACGCCGGGCGAGCGAAAGAATTTCGGCGAGCGACTTCCGCGGGGCGTGGTTGATCTCGGCGAGGATTTCGATGTCGAACGTCCCGTAGTCGGCGGGCGGGCCGGAACGCCGGCCGAACATCTCGGACAACTCCCGCAGGTCGGCGGGGCCGCGCTGAACGGGCACGTTCGCCACCCGTTCGACCTCGGCCAACTCGCCGTTGCACAGGCCCGGCAGGATCACCCGCGTGGTGCCGGCGGGCACGCTCAGCCGCTTGGCCACCCACGGGGTCGTGAGCAGGGCCGCCACCGTGATGGGCATGACGGCCACGTCGAACGTGAACCCGACGGCGGGGGCCAGGTCGGCGAGCACCCGCCGCAGGGCCGGCTCGGCCAGCTTGCCGGTGACGAACAACAGGCGGTCGGGGGTCGGGGGCATCGCCCCAATTCTATTCCGCCGGCTTTCTGGTACACTCACACCGTCACCATCGCTTCCGGAGGTCTGGTCATGACCGCCCGAGTTTTGCTCGCCCTGCTGCTGCTCGCCCCCGTCGCGCTCGCTCAGAAGGTCAACGCGCCGGCCGTCGATGATCCGGAGGGGATCGCCGCGGTGGAGAAGGAGGGGATCACGCTGAACGCGTACAGCTACAACCCGGCCGACCGCAAGGCGGTCATCCGCAACAACGTGCCGGACGGCAAGGGCAAGACGGTCTACTCGGCCCACTTCGGCCCGCAGGTGACCGACGCCAAACTGAAGAAGGTGGCCGACAAGCTGGCCGGGTTCAAGTCCCTGTCGAGCGTGTCGTTCACCAACAGCGGGGTGACGGACGCCGGCCTGAAGCACCTGGCCGAGTGCAAGGGGATCTCGCTCGTCACCCTCGGGCCGGGCAGGATCACCGGCACCGGGCTGAAGGAACTGGACGACATCAAGACGTTCAACAGCCTGACGGTGACGGACACGTCGCTGTCGAGGGACGGGTTCAAGTCGCTCGCCCAACTGAAGTCGCTCAAGCGGCTGTCGATGAGCCGGAGCAAGATCACCGCCGAGGACTTCAAGTCGGTCGGCGAACTGACCTCACTGACCTCCCTCGACCTGAGCTTCACCGTCATCGGCGACGCCGGCCTGGAGCACATCGCCGGGCTGACGAAGCTGGTGACGCTCGACCTGAGCGACACGAAGATCACCGGCAGCGGGCTGAAACACCTGGGCAAGTTGAGCAGCCTGAGTTCGCTCACGCTCACCCGCACCGCCCTGACTGACGCCGGCCTGGGGTCGCTGCCTAAGCTGCCGCGGCTGGGGGCTTTGGCCGTCGACTTTACCGGCATCAACGGGGCCGGGTTGAAGGCGGTCGAGGGGTCCGACACACTGTACTCGCTGACCGCCGCGAACACGCCGGTGAACGACGCCGGGGTCGCGTTCCTGGCCGGCTGCACCAACCTGGGCAGCCTCGACCTGACCCGCACCAAGATCACCGACGCCGGCATGAAGAGTCTGGGCAAGCTCGCCCGCCTGAGCGACCTGACGCTCTCCGGCACGACAATCGGCAACGCCGGCATGAAGGAACTGGCCGACCTGAAGTCGCTGCACACGGTGGACCTGTCCGGCACCAGGATCACCGACGCCGGCCTCGACCCGCTGGCCAAGTGCGGCGGCCTGTCGTCGCTCACCATCAGCCGCACGGGGGTCACGTCGGCCGGGGTGAAGGCGCTCGCCCCGTTCAAGGGGTTGAGCGTGTTGAACGCGAGCGGCACGAAGGTCGGCGACGCCGGCATCGAGCCGCTCCTGGACAACAACAAGAACCTGTACTCGCTCGACCTGAGCGGCACCCCGACGGCCGACGCGGCCGGCAAGCTGACCGCCCTTCAGAGCCTGTACCACCTGAACTTGAGCGGCAGCAAGATCACCGACAAGGGGGCGAAGGAGTTCAGCGGGTTCAAGGCGATGTCGTCGCTCTACCTGGCGAACACGGGCGTGAGCGGGCAGAGTTACGAGGCGTTCGGCAAGCTGAGCGAGACGCTCGTGTACCTGGACCTGACCGGCTCCCGCATCCTCGCCGCCAAGCTGGCCGGGCTGAAGCAGTCGCTGCCGTACACCACCGTGCTGCCGTAGGAAAGGGCTGGAGGCGAACGGCGCGACGTGAGGCCGCTGTACCCAATCCGGCGAGCGGCCCGCGTGAGCGGGCTATTCACGGCACAGAAACAGCGGCCTCACGGCCGCCGCTCGCCCCATTCGGATCGCACATCTCATCGCCACCCTTCGCATTGACGCGAGTGGGAAGGCACGGTAGAACCCCCGCCGATCGCGGAACACACAGGTGAGGATCGGACGCCGCACCCAACCGGGCGGCGGCCGGGGGACCGGAACACCCCCGGCCGCCGCGGTGTTTCGCCTACGGAGGGGCCAACGTGAAGCGCGTGTATCTGTGTCTGGCGGCGGTGGTGGTGATGGCGGGGTCGGCCGTGGCCCAAGCCCCGCCGGCCGGTGGGGCACCCGCCCCGGCCCCGGCCACGCCCACCCGCACCGACCCGCCGCGGGTGGCGGCGTTCAACGTCGCCATGCTGATGAAGAAGTTCGACAAGTGGCAGTACTACGCCGTGACCATGGAGAACGCCCGCATCACGGCCGCCATCGAGCTGCTGAAGATGCGGAACGAACTGGGGGCGATGAACGAACTGCTGTCCCAGACGACGGAATCGGCCAAGCAGACGATCCTCATCGACCAGATGAAGGAGAAGCAGTTCTCCTTCGAGAAGCGGGAACGGGCGCTCAAAGAGCAACTGGACACCCAGGCCAGCAAGCACCTGAAGGAGCTGTTCACCGACGTGAACCAGGTGGTGAAGAGCGTGGTCGATTCGAACGGGTACGACATCGTGTTCGCCTACCCGGAAGCGACGACCAAGGAAGAGGAAGAGTCGCAGAACTACATCGACCTGAAACTGCGGGCGACGGCCGCCATGCCGTTCTACGTGGCCAAGCGGATCGACATCACCGACGTGATGATCGCCACCCTGAACAGCTACCGCAAAGCCCCCGGTCCGATCCCTGAGAAACTGAAGATGCCCGACATGAAGGACTTCGGCAAAAACAGTGTCGTTCCGACCGACGCCCGTGGCCCAGTGGCCCAACCTCCGAAGTGATAATTCGGAAGAATCGGCAAATTCGGGTGCTTGGGCAACGGCCTAGGCACCCCGGTTGCTTGCGAATCAGCGCCAAAAACGCTACAGTCGGACTTTGGTGTTAGAGAATCCAGGGGGACTGTGTAATTCTGGAAGCTTGCCGTGCCGATCCATATGTTAGAAGGCGGATGCCCGCCTCTCGGACCACCAGAAAGGATTCCCAGGGTCGGAGGTGACGGCGAACGTTCGACCGCCCCCCTGGGATAAGGTGTGCTCACCGCAAGGCGGACCTCGTGAAGCTCATCGGCTACCGACACCAACGGACGCTGCGTCGTCCCGCCGAACTGTCCGGCCCCGGTTTCATCACCGGCGCGAAGGTAACGGTACGGCTCTTGCCCGCCCCGGCCGACGCCGGGGTGTTGTTCGTTCGCCCGGACGTGTCGGGCGTGCCCGTTCTGCCGGCACGAGTTGACTTCGTCACGAGCACCCAGCGGCGGACCACCCTCGGCGGCGGCGACGGTGCCATCACGTTAGTCGAACACCTGCTCGCCACTCTCGCCGGCCTTCGCATCGACAACTGTGTGATCGAACTCGACGGCCCCGAACCGCCCGGACTCGACGGCTCCGCGCAGGCGTTCGTGAATGCCGTCCTCGAAGCCGGCACCGAGTCGCAACCCGCCCGCCGGGCCATCTGGGCTGTCGAAGAGACGATCACGGTGAACAAGGCCGGGGCGACGGTGTCATTGCACCCGCCGACCGACGACCAATCCAACGCCCTGCTCGCCACGTACATCCTCGACTACGGCCACGGGGCGTACATCCCCCGCCAGACGCACACCATGCCGGTGAACCCGCACACGTTCGCCGACCAGGTGGCCAACTGCCGCACGTTCGTGACCGAACGCGAGGCGCTCACCCTGCTGGAACACGGCGTGGGCAAGCACCTGACCGCCCGCGACCTGCTGGTGTTCGGCCCGAGCGGGCTGATCGACAACGAACTGCGGCACGCGAACGAGCCGGCCCGCCACAAGGTGCTCGACCTGATCGGCGACCTGTTCTTGTGCGGGGTGGACCTCGTCGGGCACGTGGTGGCGTACCGCTCCGGGCACTCGCTGAACGTGGCTCTGGCGAAGGCGGTGGCGGTGAAGGCCCGGCAGTTCGGGGCCGACCTGCCCCCGCTGCTCGAACTGCCGCCGGCCATGAAGCGGGCCACCTTCCCCGGTCGCCGTCGGCTCGTGGGGTGAGGTGTTTAGGGTGGCCGGCTCTCGCCGAGAGCCGGAATCAAGACCCGCCCTCGGCGAGGGCGGACCACCCTAACCAGCCAGCTCAGATAGGGTGGGTCGCTCTCGCCGAGAGCGACATCCGAACCCGGCCCTCGGCGAGGGCGGACCACCCTAAACCTGCCCTGTACGCGCCCGGATTTTTC
The DNA here is from genome assembly GCA_031441625.1 of Planctomycetia bacterium. Lineage (GTDB taxonomy): Bacteria > Planctomycetota > Planctomycetia > Gemmatales > Gemmataceae > JALHQU01. The sequence continues at coordinate 1,244 of JANNQE010001252.1, read as the reverse complement.
CCCTATGCTTCGCCCCTTCACCGATTCCCCCACCGGCGGGTCGCCACGGATGACGACCCGGCCGCGGTTCGCAAAGGCTAGGACGGCATGACACGGCTCAAAGTCGCGGTCGTCGGGGTCTGGCACCTGGGTCAGCACCACGCCCGCATCCTGTCCACCTTCCCGGACGTCGATCTGGTGGGCGTCGTGGACGCCAGCCCGGATCAGGCGGCGAAGGTGGCCAAGCTCTGCCGCACCCGGCCGTTCACGTCGCACGAGCCGCTCGTCGCGCTCGCCGATGCCGTTTCCATCGCCACCCCCACCGTCGCCCACTACCCGGTCGCCGCACAGTTCCTGAAGGCCGGCGTGCCCGTGCTGGTGGAGAAGCCGATCTGCCAGACGGTCGCGCAAGCCGACGAACTCATCACCCTCGCCGCCCACTCCGGCGTGCCTTTCCAGGTGGGGCACATCGAGCGGTTCAACCCGGCCTTCGAGGAACTGATGAAGCGGCCGATCACGGCCAAGTTCATCGAGAGCGAGCGGCACGGCCCGTACACCGGCCGGAGCGTGGACATCGGGGCCGTGCTCGACCTGATGATTCACGACATCGATTTGCTGATCGCGCTCGTCCGCAGTCCGGTGAAGGAAGTGCATGCCGTGGGCGCGGCCGTGTTCGGCGGGCACGAGGACATGGTGAACGCGCGGTTCATCTTCGAGAGCGGGTGCGTCGCCCACGTGACCGCCAGCCGCATCGCCGCCCGCCCGAAGCGCCGGATGCGGATCTGGGCGCCCGAAGGGTACGCCGGCATCGACTTCTACACCCGCCGCCTGCACCTGGTGCAGCAGAGCGACAGCCTGCGGCGGCACGGCCTGCACCCGGAGCGGCTGGACGCCGCCGCCCGCGCCCGCCTGAAGGACGAGGTGTGGGGCAAGCACCTGGAGATCCTGGGCGTGGACGGCGACCGCAAGTGGGACCAACTGACCAGCGAGCTGCGGCATTTCGTGGACTGCGTGAAGTCGGGGGCCACCCCGAGGGTGACGGGCGAGGACGGCCGCGAGGCGCTGAGCATCGCCGAACGGGTGCTGGCCAGCCTGCGGGCGCACACGTGGAACGGCGAGGCCGGCGGCCCGACCGGGCCGACCGGCATGCCCCCGCCGGCCGGCAAGTTGTTCGAGAGCGCGAAGAGCGTCAGCGGCGCGGCGTGACGATTTCCTTTGGTGGCGAGCGGCGGCCGTGAGGCCGCTGTTGCATTCAGCAACAGCGG
>JANNQE010001251.1:0-2941 GCA_031441625.1 Planctomycetia bacterium | reverse complement strand
CAACTCCGGATCGACGCACACGTTCTCGAGCAGTTCGAGCAGTTCGACGAGGGCGTCGTTGTCGACGTTATTCCCCTCGAAGTAGACCCGCGGCTTGCCCATCCGCATCTTGGCGGGCAGTTCGTTGTGGTACGTGTGACACAGGGCGTCGAAGAGGGCTTTGGCCCCCAGGTAGCTGCCGCCGATGCCCAGCACCACCACGCGGTCGGTGTTCTCCTTCAGCCGCTGGGCCAGCCGCAGGGTGCGGCCCAGTTCGCTCGCGTCCCCCTTGCGGCGGAAGTTGTCGAGCGTCTGTTGAGGCAGGTTGATGAACCCGGCTTGAAGTGGCTGCAACCGCGGCGGCGGGTTCTGCAACTCCCGCTCGGCGGCCACCTGCCCGCGGACGGTGTTCAGCTTCGCCTTCATCTGTTCGACGCGGTCGTCGGACAGCAGGTGCTTGGCTTGCAGCTCGGCCAGGGGGGTCCAACTGTCGGCCAGCGGGGCGAGCAGCCGGTTGTACTGGAACTCGATATTCTCGTCGGGCAGTTGCATGAGTCGCCTCGAAGCGTGCCGCGGGCCGCCCGCCTCCCCCGGACGAGACGCCCGACACCGAAATCGCTACTGTGGCTACTCTACGTCATCAATTCCGCCGTGGTAGCCGAAACTGGTGCCCGCCCGGAATCTCCACCGAGCGTGACAGCGAACCGGGTCTGCCGGAGGACCACCGCCGGCGGGCGAGCCGAGCGGCGTGAGCCGCCGGGTGGTTGTTACGCCACCCGGCCGCTCACGCCGCGGAGCCGCGGTTTACAGCACCAGGTCGTCCGGGCCGCGGACCTCACGGGCGTCGGCCCCGCCCACCCCCTCCTGCCCGAACATCGGGTCGAACGTGGACAGGGTGCCGAACCGCAGGCCGGTCTTCCGCTCCACCCGCGCGACCGGCACCTGGAACGTGCGGAAGGCCCCGAACACGAACCCGCCGGCCGCCTCCTCCACCCCCTCCAGGAAGTCTTGTTGCGTTTGCACGTAGGCGGTGGCGGACAGTTGCCCGTTCCCCTTCACCATCACCACCACCTTCCAGAACTCGACGGGGATGCGGACCCCGCGGGCGGTCGGGTCGGTGGGGGCGAACACCGGGCCGGTGATGACGCTCACCTTCAGGTCGCGGTTGTCGGCGTTGTCCAGCACGTAGTCTTCCAGGTCGTTCCAGATGCCGCCGTTGAACCCCTGCACCTGCGGGCAGACGTTGGTGAACACGTGGGTGTCCACGTTCCCCGTCTGGGCCACCTCGGGCGTGCCCCAGGCCGGGTCGAGGCGGCGGGTGATGTGCCCGCGGGAGAACCCGCTGCCGGTGTAGAACTCGTTCCCCACCTGGGCCGCCCGCGGCACCCGCGGGTCGATCACGAACCCGCCGGGCCGCCGCGGGCGGCGGGACTGGTTGCCGTCGATGTTCACGGCCGAGAAGTAGCACTGGCGGCGGCTGGCGCACAGGACGACCGAGAAGTGCGTGTACGCGAGCACGAAGTCCGACCGCCCGTCCACCGGGGTGGCGTCGTCCTCCTGGTCGGCCGTCAGGTCGGGCAGCTTCACCCGCTTGCCGGTGCCCAGGAAGTCGGCCTTGTACCCGTCCCGCCCGGCGAACGACCGGGCCTCGTCGCCGCCACCGGCCGCCGGCAGGAACGGGCGGGTCGCCGGCAGTTGGGCCATCACCCCGCGGATGACTTCCGCCTTGACGGCGAAGTTGGCCGTCTTGAACTGCCCGCCGAAGTGCAGGCCGATCACCCGCCCGCTGGCCACGTCCACCACCGCCGACCCGGAGTTGCCGCCCAGGGTGGAGCAGTTGTGCCGCAGGGTGTTGGCGTCGGCGTCGGGCATCAGGAAGCCGGGGGCGAACCGCTTCACGTCGAAGATCTCGCCGAACACCTTCCGCATGGCGTCCGCCCCGTTGCGGGAGTCGAGCGCCGGGTAGCCGACGGCCGCCACCGCCCCGCGGGTGCGGCTGCTGTCGGCCAGTGTCAGCGGCGGCGGGTTGCTCGCCGAGTCGGTCAGTTCGAGCACCGCCATGTCCGGCTGGCCGGGCGTGTCCGGGGCGATGAACAGCACCCGGCTCACCCCCACCTGCCTCTCGCCCGACCCGCCGAACTCCTCCTTGAAGTCCAGCCGCGCCGTCATCGCCCCGCCGCCCTGCCCCTGGCGGAACACGAACCCGGCCCCGCCCCGCTGCGCGAACACCATCGCCACGTGCCGGTTGGTGGCGATCAGCCGGTCGCCGATCACCCACCCGGTGCCCACCCACTCGAAGCTCGGGTGGCCGGTCAACTCCACCCGCCCGACCGACCGGATGACCTTCGTCATCGCCTCCCGGTGCGGGTTCAGCCGCGTCTTCCAGTAGGCCATCTCCGGCTCGTCGAATTGGTCGTTCTTCACCAGCAGCGACGGGCGGCCGTCGAGCAGCACGATCGCTTCGGCGAACGACTGCGCGTCGGCCGACTCCGCCATCTTCCCTTCGACCACCGCCCGCAGCCCGCCGAGGGGCAACTCCAGGCTCATCGACTCCAGCGTTTCCGCCTGGGCCGAGTGCGACTTCTTCAGCCGCGTGTGCAGCTCGGCCATCAGCTCCGGGTCCGACACCACCGACGCGAACAGGGGGGATTGGGAGGGCATGAGAACTCTCGTGTGGGGAGACACCCGTTCAACCGAACTCAGTATGCGAGGCCTGCGACGAAGAACGACATTTTTCCGACGGATTGGTGTGCCCTACGAGTTACGCAGTTGGTGGTTTTCACACCTCTCCCCGCCGGGGAGCATTGGTCTCTACACAACTTTGTGTGGTCTGGGTGGGGTGGCGAACAGGGGTGTGATCGGCGGCCCCCAGGCGGTCCACCGTGTGCGCCCCCGGGGGGCCGATCACCCCCCGGGCCGACAGCCACACCCACACCCCCGCCACCACCCCCCGCGTCGTCAC
>JANNQE010001250.1:0-2469 GCA_031441625.1 Planctomycetia bacterium | reverse complement strand
GTGGCGCTGGCGATGTGCGGGGCGATCACACAATTCGGAAGTGAATACAACTCGTGACTCGGCGGCAGCGGTTCGGGGTCGGTCACATCGATTCCGGCGGCGAAGATGACCCCAGTTCGCAACGCCTGCGCCAGCGCCACCTGATCGACGTGCGGCCCGCGGGCGGTGTTCACGAACACCGCGGTGCGTTTCATTTTGGCGAACTGCTCCGTGCCGAACATGCCCTTCGTCGTCGGGTTCAGGTCGGCGTGAACCGAGACGAAGTCCGACCGTTCGAGCAACTCGTTCAACTCCACCCGCTCGGCCTTCAACTCCACATCGGCATCCGGCTTCGGCGTGCGGGCGGTGTACAGCACCTTCATGCCCCAGCCGTGGTGCAGCCGCTTCGCCGTGGCGAACCCGATCCGCCCCATGCCGACGATGCCGAGCGTGCGGCCGACCAGATCGCACCCCAGCCAGCCGGTCGGCTCCCAGGTGATCCACCGGCCTTCCTTCGCATCGGTGCTGCTCTCGCCCAGCCGCCGGGCGGCGGCCAGCAGGAGCGTCACCGCGATGTCGGCGGTGGCGTCGGTGAGTACGCCGGGGGTGTTCCCCACCGGAATCTTGCGTGCGGTGCAGGCGGGCAGATCGACGTTGTTCACGCCGACCGCGAAGTTGGAGACCACCTTCAAACCGGGTGCCGCATCGAGGAGCGCCGCGTCCACCTTGTCGGTGAGGATGCTGATCAGCCCGGCACACCCGGAGACCCGCTTCCGCAGTTCGTCGGCCGGCGGCGGGAGGCGTTCGGGCCACACGTCGAGTTCACACTCGGCGGCGAGCAGGTCGAGCGCGACTTGCGGGATGGCACGGGCGACGAACACACGCGGGCGGGTCATGGCGAATCCTGTAGGGCGGGCGAGCCGGCGCTACTTCTTCTCGGCTTTCAGCGGCTTGATCTCGTACTCGTCGAAGGTGACGGAACACTCTTTGTCGAGGCAGGCGAAGGCGACGGGGCCGACGAGCACCTCGCTGACGGTGTCGGGGAGAGTGCTTGTACTCTCCTCTCGCCACTTTTCGCCGTCTTCGCTCGTCTCGAATGTCACCCGCTGACCGGTTCGGGTGAGTCGGACGAACGCAGGCGCGGCATGACCCGCGAGGCGGGATTTCCCGCTCGAACTTGTCCCGCCACCGCCAATGAAATTGTACACCGACCACGTGCTGAGCCACTTGTCGTCCCAGCGTTTCAGCAGCACCCCACCCCGGAACCCCACGGTTGTCCGTTCGGTGGACACCACCGACACGCCCATGAGGACCACCGCCTCGATCTTCGCCTGGATGTTTGGCGTGTTGATCGTGCGGGTCGCAGCCACTTCGTTCGGCACCGTTGCCGACAGCCGGGCGGTGACGATGAAATCGCCCGTCATCTTCTTCCCGATCAGCGGCGGGAAAGTCGTCGGAAACTCCGGGCCGGCGGGGGCGTCCGGCGACAGGGTGAAGGTGAGTACCCCGGCGTCGTCCATCGCCCACTTGCGGGCATCCTTCGCGTCCACCGCCTCGCCGTACAACTCACCGACCTTCATCCCGGTGCGCTTGACGGCACTCGGTTTCGTGGAAGCGGTTGTCGGCGGAGGGGCGGCTGTAGCGGGCGGGGGCGTCGGTGGCGGGGGAGCCGTCGGTGGCGCGACCGGCCCACAGGCGGTGACGGGGAGGAGCAGGACGACAAACCAGGCGTGTTTCACTTCTTCTCCTCGGTCAGCGGCTTGATGACGTACTCGTCGAACGTGACGGTGTACTCGCCGGTGGTGTTGTGGGTGGCCACCGGGCCGACGACCACAGCGCCGAACCCCTGCACCTTGTGCGTGCCGAACCCCTGCCACTTCGTGCCGTCGGTGCTCGTCTCGGATTTGAACTCGTCGCCTTTGCGGGTGAGCCGCAGGTACACCGGCTGGTCTTCCAGCTTGGCATTCCCGCGGCCGGTCCCCGATCCGCCGCGGGGGTGCTGCGAGTTCATGCTCAGCCCGGTCTTCCAGGTGTCGCCCTGCTTCAGGTGCTTGTGCAGCAGGGTGAGCGTGTGCTTCGGGCTGTTTTCGGCGAACAGGGCGATGCCTGCGAACACCGTCGGCACCCCGTTGCCGGCGGCCAGGTCGGCGGCGGCCGGCGGGCTGTGCGTGACCCGCACGGTCAGTTCGAAGTCGCCCTCCACCACACGGGTGGCGAGCGGGCGGGCCTTGCCCTCGTTCGCGGCGGCGGCGGCCTCCTTGCCCACCGTCGCCTTCAACTCGTCCTTGCGGGTCATCTCGCACGTCACGCCGCTCATCTCGAACGGCGTGCCGAAGACGTCCTCGATCTTCTTCGGCTGCGGCTTCGGCACCGGGGCCGACAGCGCGAGGGTGGGGAGCAAGAGCAGGGCGAACAGCGTGCGGGGCATGGGGAATCCTGTTGCTGGAACCAACCCGTAGCCGCGGAGCGGCGTCCGGTTGTAGCCTGGGG
>JANNQE010001249.1:0-2230 GCA_031441625.1 Planctomycetia bacterium | reverse complement strand
CGCCCTCCCACGACCCCGCGACCGGAACCCGCGGCCGAGACGCCATCGCCGCGGAAGTTGTCGTTCCAGTTCGCCTGCCCGAAGGCGGCGGACGGCGACGAGCCGCCGCTGCTGGAACGGGTGCGGAGCCGGATCCCCGCTTTGAACGCGGCATTAAGGGTCGCTGAGGGGTTGGTTATGGCCACGGACGAGGCAAGTGACCCACTAGAATAAAAACCATCTGAAGCCGCACCTGCGGAAGATGTGGTGCATCCCGCCGAAGGCCAGCGGCGAGTTCGTGGCGTGTATGGAGGACGTGCTCGACGTGTACTACCGCCCGCCGGACTCGAGGCGGCCGGTGGTGTGCATGGATGAGACGTTTCATCAACTCATCGGCGAGGTGCGGGAGCCACTCCCGCCATCCGATGACGAGTAGTTGCACCCGGGCGTTTCACCGGCCTCGATGCGAGCGACGAGGTCTCGCAGTTCCGCCAACACGATTCGAGATTCGGTGTGTCGCAGTTCGTCAGCCAGGGCCGACGGGTCGACCTGACACAGCCGGTCAAGCGCGACGACCAGCCGTTCGCCCCACCACGCCCGCACCACGAAATGCCGCTGACCGGCGGTGAAATAGGCAAGGCGGTTCTGGGACCATGACATCCCTGCGGTAGTCCAGTGTGCGTACCGGCGAAACCCCGGTAGGGCCGACGCGAGGTCGAGCGAGAGGAGCCGCTCCCCCCGCTCGCCCAGGAGGTGGACCCGCGAGCCACCTTCTCCGGGAACCGCGGCCGTCGTCCAGCCGTTCCCCGTGCGGCGGGTCGCGAGGTCGTCCGCCGGTCGCGTCATGGTTCCCACCCCGCGTCGTGGGTGAACACAGTTCACCCTGCCGTCTCCAACCCAGTGAGTGTTCCGGTGCTGCTGGCAAACGTGTCGGCCTCGATACCGAGTCGCTGGAGCATGCTCACGAACAGGTTGCACAGCGGGGGTGGGTACTTGTCGAAGGCCAGGTGCTGGCCGTGCTTGAACCCGCCGCCGGCGAGCAGCACCGGCATGTTCTTCACCGCGTGCGTGCTGGCGTCGCCCAGGTTGCTGCTGAAGAACACGCTCGTCCGGTCGAGCAGCGTGCTGCCGTCCTCTTTGGTCGCCTTCAGTTTGGTCAGGAACTCGCCGAGCGCCTTCATCTTGGCGACCTCCACCTTCTTCAACTGGTCGATCTTGGTCGCGTCCTTGCCGTGGTGCGACAGGTCGTGGTGGCCGAACTGCACCCCCTCGACCGGCGGCACGCCGCTGGTGCCGAGCAGTTGCAGCGTCACCAGGCGTGTCGAGTCCGTCTGCAACGCCAGGTGAATCAGGTCGAACCAGAGCTTCGTCTTGGCCACGAGGTCGGTCGGGTTGGCCACGTCGGTCGGCTTCTTCGCGTCCACCTTCGGCTTCGGCTTCTTCGCCCACTCCTCGGACTGCGCCAGCGCCTGCTCCAGTTCCCGCACGCTGGTGAAGTACTCGTCCAGCTTCTCACGGTCGGCGACACCCACCTCGGCCTTCAGCGACTTCGCCTGCCCCCGCACCGCGTCGAGAATGCTCTGCCCGTCTTGCAGCCGTCGCTTCTGCGCCTCCACCTCGTCCGGTCGGCCTTCGATGAACAGCTTGGCGAACACCCCCGACGGCCACGACTCGGACGGCACCATCGCGCCGCTGCGGGTCCACGACAGAGTGAACCCCTCGCACGACAGCGGCAGGGTGGCGAACCGCGTCTGCCCGCGGAGGTGTTCGGCCGCGTACTGGTCGAGGGAGATGCTGTTCTTGAACCCGGCCCGCTGCTCCGGGTGCGGGGCACCCGTCAGGAAGCTGAAGTTGGAATCGTGGCTCGGGCCCACGTCCGGGTGCGTGAGACCCGAGACGACGGTGAAGTCGTCCCGCAGTTCCTTCAGCAGTTCGAGGTACGGCGACGGCTTGTAGTCCTTGCCGGCGGTGGTGGGGAAGAACGCCGCCGGGTGCAGGCCGAGGGGGGTGTTGATGCACACCATCCGTCGCGGCACTTGGTTCTTCTTCGGGTCGGCGGCGGACGCGAACGCCGGCAGCGCGATGCACACCCCGGCGGCGCGGAGGAACGTGCGGCGGGTGGGTTTCATGGTTCGTACTCCAATTCGGTTTGCCGCGGGGCAACGCCGAGCACGCCCCCCGCCGCCCGCACGGGGTTTGCTCGGGGCCAACCCATGTTGCCTAATTATCCAGGAACAAAACGCACAGCACC
>JANNQE010001248.1:0-15986 GCA_031441625.1 Planctomycetia bacterium | reverse complement strand
ACTCGGTGGCACCGACGAGTTCGCGGGCGTCGGGGTGCGGTCGGTGAGTTGGCTCTTGAGGTCGCGGACCTCGGCCCGGAGTTGGTCGATCTCGGCGGTGAGCGCGAGGACGAACGCCCGCACGGCGGGCGTCATTTGGGCAGCGAGTTCGGGCGGGATGCCACGCTTGGCGGTTCGCGTCATGCCACCAACGTCGCCGAAACTGACAGCCCCGACCAGATCAACTGCGCGACCTGTGAACCTTTACCCAGATCGCCCCACGAATCCCGTACGGGATGAGCGGGTGGATCATTTGGTTGTACATGCCGGAACACGCACCCGGGTTCTTCTCGGATTGTTTCACGATGTCGGAAAAGCCCGGGTCTTTTTCGAGCGCGTCCCGGCTGATCCACGCCTCACACACCGATCCGCCCCATGACACGTTGATGAGGCCAATCGGCACGTCCAGTTCCTTGTGGAGGTGGCGACCATAGTAGTAAGCGACTGCGGAGAACCCGCCGGCCGTTTCGGGGCTGCGAACCTGCCAAAGCCCGCTCCCGTTCTCTGCTGGCTTCGGGGCTGTCTCCTGAGGGACGTTCAGCATCCGGATGTTCGGGTACTTCGCGGACGCGATCTCTTCCTTGGAGTTCGCGGCCTGCCAAACAGACCATTGCATGTTCGACTGGCCGGAGCAGACCCAGACCTCACCTACCATCACGTCCGTAAACTTTCTCACGGACTGCCTGCCGGTCAGAACCAACTCGAACGGCCCGCCGGCCTTCTGCGCGGGTAACTGGAGCCGCCACTTACCATCCTTGTCGGCAGTCGCATCGACCTTGCTGCCATTGAACGCTGCGGTGATTTTTTCGCCCGGGTCGGCCCAGCCCCAAACAGGCACGGGTCGGTCGCGCTGAAGGACCATTCCGGAGCCGAAGACCCGCGGCAGTCGAATGCTCGGCACCGGAGGGAAGATGCCGGACTTCACCTTGTAGCGTGCTGTGACCTGCTCCTCAGACAGCGGCTCGTTCCATACGCGGACTTCGTGAAGGGCACCTGTTAGGCGGTTGAACTCGTCATCATCCCGGTACGCGCCGATCTGGTAGAACGCCTTGGGCGGGTAGTCGATGTCGCCGGATTGCGCCTTCGAGGTCGCGGCCAGTTTGCCGTTGACGTAGAGTTGCTGGACCGAGCCATCGTAGACCCCAACAACGTGGTACCAGACACCGGTTTCGAACGGTTCTTTGGACTGTAGATACGTCAGCGTGGCTGGCCCCTTGACCGCCTTGACAGCGAAGCAGAACTTCTGCCCTTGGTAGCCGAGGAGCCAGCCCTTTTCGTAGTTCCCGTTGTCCTGAAGGATCCCGACCAAGCCGCCGTCGCCGAGGTACTGGTCGATCCGGACCCAGGCCTCGGCGGTGATGTTTTTGGTGGGGAACTTCGCGTCGGTGTACTTTTCGCGAACCGATATCTCGACGCTCTTGCCGTCGAGATTGAGCGCGGACAATTTGCCCACTTGTGCGAAAGCGACTTTTCCCTTGATGGTGGCATCGGACCCGCCTGCGAGGTTCTTGACCGCCTGGTCCTTCACGCTGGCCGGTTCGAAGAGCCAGTGCCCGATCAGCCCCTTCGGTTCGGTGACCGGTTCCTCCGAGCGGGCAGTGCCTGCCGGAACCATCAGCGCCGCGATTGCCAGTATGGAAAGCAGCGAGTCTTGTAGGTAGCGACTTGCGAGCATGGTGTGTAGTTCTTTCTGTGCGGAGGGATAGTCCAGGGCTCTGGAAGTAGGTAAACCGGGTTTCTTGGCCGAAACTGCTGGGTGGACCCCGCAGTCGCGAATCGTCTTGACGCGCACCGGCCGGGACGGTTTCGCGTCTCGGCTTGGCGAACTGCGAGCGAACCTCCGCCAGAAGCGTTACCGGCCCGTCACGCGCAGCAACTCGCCGTCCCCGGGCGCAAGCGTGAGCTTCAGAACGCGGTCCTTTACGCCTCTTGCGAGTTCGATGGCGCGCCACTTGCCGGTCTTGCGGTCCATCAGCTCGAGGCCGATGTTCGCGTCGCTGAACGAGAGCGTGAGTTCGCGCGCCTTGTCCACCCCGTGGTTCACGGGGAAGAGGTAACTCGCGCCTGCCCGGTCGCGGAACTCGCCGACGAGGAACGTCTCGCCATCGGGCTTGAACCACGAGTCCGCAGGCACCTTCTCCGCACCGATGGGGAGGGTCGCGTCGGTGTGGTACACCCCGACACTGGTGAGTTTTACCAGGACCGGGCTCAGCGCCTTCAGGTCCAGCGCCACCTCGGAAACGGTCTTCGCCTGGTCGCTCAGCCCGAACACCGGTTTGCCGCCCTCAAGGACCGCGTTGCGGTCCTTGTCCATCTTGCACGTCACGAACCACGGGGGCCAGAAGTGGAACGCCTGCACGCCGTAGGCGAGAGAGACGTACATCGACTGGCGAATCTGTTCCGGCGAGTTGTTCGAGCCGAGGCACCGCATCTGCGGAACATCGTGCTTCAGGCTCAGGTCGCGAAACATCTTGAGGTACAGGTAGTACCGCTCGGGGTGGTTCTTGGGCCACCAGTGGTAGTGGTAGTAGTCCAGCACCATCGGCCGCACGACATCGGCGAACTCGGGGAACTGGTTGTACTCGGCGCGGTTGATGAACAGCGTCGGGTGGTTCGGGTCCGCGGCCTCGAACGCGCGCGCGACCTTCGCAAACCCCGGGTACGCGTCCCGCTGGCGCCGGTCCGAGACGTAGTACCCGAACACCGCGGGGTCGTCCTTCAGCTTCGGCGCGGCTTTCAGCAGGTTGTTGTGATCGATGCTACCCAGGCGCACCTTGAGGCCCGCCTTGCGGCACACGTCGAGCTTGTCCAGTTCGGCTTCGACGCAGTTGAAGCCCTTCTCCGCGGTAAACTTCGCGAGCGAGAGCTGGTGCTCCGGCTCGTTCGGGAAGTCCGCATACACGATCACCATGATCTCGGGGAACCGGTACTTCGGGCCGGGCGGCTCGGGCTTGTCGGTGCGGAACGCCGACGTCGGGAGGCCCGCCTTGTTTACGAGGTTCGGTTCCGCGATTTGGTGCCACGCGAACCGCACCGCCGTTGGCGCCTTCACGCCCTCGGCAGACACCACAACGCTGTCGCCGTCGATCTGAGCCTTCGCTTGGACAAACACGCCGTCTGCGCCGGCCACGGTGAACCACGAGAGGGGCTTGCCATCGCGTGACGCCAGCCCGCCGTGGGTGTGGTCGAAACGGAGCCGGATCACGTCGCCCTCGACGGCCATCGAGCGGTACGCCGGGCCGGAACACACCAACTCCTTATCACCGAATGTCTTCGCAAGCGCCCACAGCGCGAGCCGGCGACCGACCTCCTGCTTGTTCCGCGGGTGCGCTTCGCCGACGTTCCCGACGATGTCGTTGGTCACGACCATGCCCGTGTTCGGAACGCGAAGCGCCTCGGCCTGCGCCTCCCACACCTCCGCGTGCTGATCCTTGGGCTTACCGCCCCAGTTGAGCGGCGTGAGTTGAACGTAGTAGAAGGGAAAGTCGCCCTGCCCCCACGCCTTCCGCCACCCTTGCACGAGCGCACGCATCCGGTGGTAGTACCACAGCCCGTCGCCGACGTTGCCCTCGCCCTGGTACCAGACGACCCCGCGGACCGTGAACGGCGTCAGCGGGTGAACCATCGCGTTGTAGAGGGCACCGTTCTGCGGGGTGTCCTTGCCCGTGAGTTCGCGCACCGACTCCACCCCGGCGGCGCTGGTCCACGGCTCGATGCGCGTACCGTTGACGGCGGACACGACCAACCCGACCGGCACCTTCAGCTTCGCCTGTAACTCGCGCCCGAAGTAGTACGCGGTGGCCGAAGAGTACGCGACGGTTTTCGGAGAGCAAACGAGCCACGGGGCTTTGACGTCATCCTTCGGCTCCTTGCTCTCCGCGTTCGGAACCGGGAAGAACCGGAGGTTGGGGTGATCGGCGGCGGCGATTTCCTTGTCGGCGTTCAGCGACTTCAGCACGCCGATCGCCATGTTCGACTGGCCCGAGCAGAACCACACTTCGCCCACCAGCACATCCGTGAGCTTGAGCGTGTTGGCGCCTTGCACGACGAGTTCGTAAGGCCCGCCAGCCTTCATCGCGGGGAGCATCGCGGACCAGCGCCCGTCTGTGCCTGCGACCGCATTCGCACGGGAAGTATCGAGCGAAACGGCTATCTTCTCGCCCGGTTCGGCCCAGCCCCACACGCGCACTGGCTGCTCGCGCTGAAGGACCATGTGATCCCCGAACATGCCCGGCAGTCGCACGTCGGCGCGAGTCGCCGGCGCCGCGGCCAAAAGAGCGAACGCGGCTGCGATCTGCGAGAGGCGCATGCAGAGATCCTGTGTCATACCAAGGCTGGTTGATCCGTAACTATCAGGCGGCGACGGCCCAGTAGAACCCGACGGCCCCGCCCACGACCGTCGGGTGTTCGGTCAGCCACTGGCACCGCGCGGTCAGCGTCGCGGTCAACCCGCTCAGGTCGTTGAACACGCGATTGGCCAGCCCCTCGCGGAGCAACGGCCACAAGTGCTCGGCCGGTTGCAACTCCGGGGTACACGCCGGTTGGCGGCGCAGAACCACGTTCGGCGGCACCTTCAACCCCTTGGCCGTGTGACCGCCCGAGCCGTCGAGGATCAGCACCAGCACCTTGCGCCCGTCTGGGTCCGCCCACCCGGCGAAGTCCGCCAGCGCCTGACCCATGCTCTCGGCGTTCGCCTTCGGGAGGATCAGGAACCGGCTCCGCCCGCTCGTGGGGTGGGCAACCCCGTACACGAGGCGGGACTCGAACCCCCGATGAAAACCCCACGGATACGACAATTCTACCAGATCGCGGTGCGGAATGCGGTGCAGTTGCCGACGACCCCCTTCGGACGCTGCTGGCGACGATGACGCCGGACCAGAAGAAGAAGTTGGCAGAGATGCTGCTGAACGACACCACGAAGCCCGGATAAGCCCGCTGTTGGGCGAACGGCGGGAGTCGAATCGGGGAGGAGTTGCTGGTCGACGCCAACGTCCGGGTCGCCCACGGGCAGCGGGTGTGGGACGTGACGGACGTGCGAACAGAGGGCGGGGACGAAACGCCCCGCGGCCTGGGCGGTGCGGAGTATAGCGTGGGTTTGTGAGACGCGATCTGGCCGGAACCGTTGATCCAGACCGTTCACCCTGGGGTGGCGTTGAATCGCGTCGGTTCGTCTCGTAGTTTGCCGACTCCGTGCCGTCGCGAATCGTCACAAGCCGGACACCCAACGCTTCCTCGTGCGTGGCGTGCCACACGGCCGGCGACGCCACTCGGTCCGGTGTTCGACCGCGACCCGCCGCCGATTTGGTCGTCGCTTCCGATGCCCCCACCGTGCGCCCGGCCCGAGACGGAAGTCGGTTCACCACCTCCCGGTCATCTGCTCGATCCGTGCGGCTGCGAGTTCGGGATGGGTGGCCATCACCGTCCTCCGCTGGTCGGGTCTGCTCCCGCCTCTGTGGTCGCACCCTGCCCCGTCCCCCGACCGGTCGTCAAGTGCGGCCGCACGAGGGTGTTGGCCTTCGCGTCCGGGCGTTCGGCCTGATCGGGGAAACACGTCGTGACCGCTCGCCGACGGAGGGAGGGGCTTGGCGATGCCAGGGCAGGAGATGGTTGCCGCAGGTGAACTCAACCCCCTCCCCCCGGCACGTCCTGTGGGCGGGTGGGGTGCATGCGGCAGTGGGGATGTCGTTACTACGGCACCGGGTCGCCGACATCCCATAAGGATTACGACTCCGGCTGTCGGCCGTCGTCGCGAGGTGACAAGTATCGAGTCACGACGCCCCAACCCTCGGCGGATGAATAAGTCCGCCAGCGACCCACGTGGGCAGGGAAGGGGGCGAATGGGGTCAGACCCGCGACTGGAGCGAGTGCCGACAAGCCTCTCGCGGCTCGGGCCGGGGGTCGGCCGCGGAGGATCGCCAGGGGGAATCGACCCTGATGCCGCCGAGCCGGTGAGAACCTGCCGCGGGGACCCGTCACCATGCTGTGGCCGGGTACGCGTCTCCCATGCAGGTGGCGCGAGTGACCGCCAAGTGAGGTGCAAGCCGGCCCAACTCTGGTGCGGGTGTGGGGGATGAGGACGGCCGACCACAGGTTCCCCAAGGCGAACGGGCGCACGCGGGGTGGGGGGGCGAGAACGTGCGTCGGGAGGCGATAGGCGGCGTCGAGGCGGGGTCTGGCCTGCTAGCCCGGATTATTCAGGATCGCATGCCAGACAGTCGTTTCTCGCCGTCATGAACCTGTTCCGGTCGGCAGAAGTGCCCCTTCCTCCCATCCGCTTACCGGGTTGTTCGGGCTTCGATCCGGTCCAGACGTGCGCGACGGCCGGACGCCGACCGACGTGCCGAGCCACCCGCTCGAAGAACTGCTGGTTCGGCCAACTGCCGCTGAGAAGCACCACGATGCGACGGCAACTGACGACCATCGAGGTCGCCACCGTGATCAAGAGCGTTCGCCAGGTTGCCGGCTGACCCTCGCCCAACGGGTCGTGCCGACGACGGGGGTTCTGGTCGCGCATCCGGGCGGGTTCGGGCAATGCGGCCACGGGTCCCTCGCCGGCGGGTGCGGGTGGCGGGTCGGTCCGGTTCGAGATCGTGGCTCGCCGTCCGGCCGGTGGGTATCATCGGGAGTACGCCAGCCGCGGAGAGCCGACCGTGTCCGCCCCCGACCCCGCCGCCGAACCGGAGATCACCCACTCGCTCGCCGCCCCGGCCGCGACCACCGGCGGCGAGTCCGTCACCACCGTCGCCGCCCCGCCGCCGACTGCCGGTCGCTACGTCCTCGGCCCTGAGATCGCCCGCGGTGGCATGGGGGTGGTCTACCGGGCGACCGACACCGCGTTCGGCCGGGAAGTGGCGGTGAAGGTGCTGCACGACAAGTACGCACCGGACTCGTTCACCGCCCGCCGGTTCGCCGACGAGGCCCGCATCACCGGCCAGTTGCAGCACCCCGGCATCCCGCCCGTGTTCGACCTCGGCACCCTGCCCGACGGCCGCCCGTTCCTGGCCATGAAGCTGATCAAGGGGCAGACGCTGGACGACCTGCTCAAGTCCCGCACTGGCCCGGCGGCCGACCGCGGGCGGCTGGTGGCGGCGTTCGAGGCGGTGTGTCAGGCGGTCGCGTACGCGCACGCCCACGGGGTGCTGCACCGGGATCTCAAGCCGGCGAACGTGATGGTCGGCGGGTACGGTGAGGTGCAGGTGATGGACTGGGGGCTGGCGAAGGTGCTGACGAGCGGGGGGCGTCCGGCGGCCGACCCGACCGACCCCGAGGCGACGGCCACCCCCGACCCGACGGCGGTGAAGTCGCTGCGGGACGCCGAGCTGCTCACCCAGTACGGGAGCATCCTGGGGACGCCGGCGTACATGGCCCCGGAGCAGGCGATCGGGGCGGTCGACCAGATCGACGCCCGGAGCGATGTGTTCGGCCTGGGCGGCATCCTGGCGGCGGTGCTGACCGGCCGCCCGCCGTTCCTCGGGGCGACCTCGGAGAGCACCCGGCAGATGGCGGCGCTGGGGCAGGTGCAGGACTGCTTCGCGCGGCTGGACGGGTGCGGGGCGGAGCCGGACCTGGTGGCCCTGTGCCGGCGGTGCTTGAGCCCGAAGAAGGAGGACCGGCCGGCGGACGCGAAGGCGGTGGCCGACGACGTGGCGGCGTTGCGGGCGGCGGCGGACGAGCGGGCGCGGCAGGCGGAACTGGAGACGGTTCGGGTGGAGGGGGAGCGGCAGAAGGTGGCGGTGCAGGCGGCCGAGCAGCGGAAGCGGCGGCGGGTGCAGGTGGTGCTGGCCGGGGCGGTGGTGCTGGTCGGCGGCGGGGCGGCCGCGTTCGTGGTGCAACAGGACAAGTTCGCGGCGGAGCAGCGGCAGCAGGCGGACCTTCGGGCAGCCGACGACCAAGCGCGGCTGGAGCAGCGGGCGACGAAGGCCGCGACGCTCGTTCAGGCGCTCGGCACGGCAGAGCCGGGGGCCGTTCCGGTACTCATCCAGGAACTGACCGCGTACCGCGACGAAGCACGCCCGCACCTGCAGGAGTTGGCGTCCCGGTCGATCGTGCAACGGGCGGGACTCCACGGCCGACTCGCCGTACTGGCCGATCGCACAACAGACGACTCTGAAGCCTCCCGAATGCGCTCCGAGGTCGTCCACTATTTTTTCACTTGCCGAGCAGACGAACTGGCCCTTCTGATCGACCAGTTGGCCGCTCGCGTCAGCGAGCACAACATCGCCGCCCTCTGGACGCTGTTCGCCGACTTCGAGATGGAGGCCGGCCTGGAGATCCGTCACGTCCGCCGTGCCGCCCTCATGGCCCGCATGGACCCGAACAACGCGCGGTGGAAAACTTACGCCGCGGGCATCGTTCCCCACCTCGTTCGTGTGAACCCGCTGCAAGTCGAGCCGTTCGCGGAGGCCCTTCGGCCGGTCCGCGGGCACCTGCTTCCGGCGCTCATGAAGCGGTATCCAGAATCTCGTTCACGCATCGAGTCCGGCAAGCTGGCGACAACCGAACTGGTGGCGGAGGCGACGGCGTTCGACCTGACGGCCAACCTGCTCGCCCGGTACGCGGCCGACATGCCGAGGGAGCTGGCCGAACTCGCGGTGACCGTGGACGCCCGGCACTACCCGCTGTTCGCCGACGCGATCCGGAAGAACAAAGCGGACGTGGTGCCGCTGCTGAAGGCGGAGTTGGCGGAGCGGCCGGTCCCCGAGTGGGCCCTCGACGGGGTAGGCATGCCACTCTCCGGCGTGAGCGGTGTGGCGGCCACGGGCGAGTGGGTGGACACGGACGCTGCGCTTGCGGATCGGGGCAAGCGGCGGGGGTACGCGGCGGCCACACTGCTGACGCTGGGCGACGCGGAGACGGTGTGGCCGCTGTTCCGGTTCCCGGGAGACGGCGACCCGACGGCGCGGAGCTACCTGCTCCAGCGGCTGGCGGAAATCGGGGCCGACCCGCTCGCCCTGATGACGCGGTTCACGGCCGAGACCGACGTGTCAGCGAAGCGAGCCGTGCTGGTGGGCCTGGGAGACTTCCCGCTCGATCTGGTGGACGGGGCGAGGCGGGAGGCGTTCGCCGGGGAACTGCTCAAGCTGTACCGGGCGCACCCGGATCCCGGCCTGCACTCGGCCATCGACTGGCTGTTGCGGCAGAAGTGGGGGAAGGGGAAGGAACTGGCGACCATCGACGCGGAGCTGGCGGCGGCGGCCCGCACGCCGGTGCTGGTGCGGGGGCTGGCGGCGCTCGCACCAGTGCCGGTGTCGGTGGGTCCGTTGTTGCCCGCGCCGACGGTGGCGGAGAAGCAGGACTGGTACGTGAACGGAGAGGGCCAAACGTATGCCGCGGTGCGGGGGCCGGTGGAGTTCACGCTCGGTTCGCCGAAGACGGAGCCGGGGCGGGTCGAGGTGAACGAGCCGCCGCACCGGAAAGGGATCGGGCGGACGTTCGCCGTGGCGACGCGGGAGGTGACGGTGGTGGAGTTCCTGCGGTTCCGTCCGAAGCACGACTGGACGAAGAAGCACAGTCCGGGTCCGGACACGCCGGCGGTGTCGGTGACGTGGTACGAGGCGGCGGAATACTGCAACTGGCTGAGTGCGCGGGAGGGGATTCCGGCGGACCAGTGGTGCTACGAGCCGGCGAAGGGGGGCGGGTACGGGGAGGGGATGCGGATGAAGGCGGGCCACCTGAAGTTGACGGGCTACCGGCTGCCGACGGAGGCGGAGTGGGAGTACGCGTGTCGGTCGGGCGCGGTGACGAGCCGTTATCACGGCCGGGGCGAAGACCTGTTGCCGCGGTACGGTTGGTTCACGAAGAACGCGGAGGACCGGGCGTGGCCGGTGGGTCAGTTGCGGCCGAACGAGTTGGGGCTGTTCGACGTGTTAGGGAACGCGATGGAATGGGTCGAAGATCCCGCGATGGTGTACGTGACGGGCCCGACGGAGGACATCGAGAACGTCAGACCAGTACAAATTGACGAGCGAAGTTCACTCGTTCTTCGGGGTGGCTCGTTCTACTTCCGGCCGTTCAACCTGCGGTGTGCGAGCCGCTTCGACTATCGGCCGGGGTACCGCATCCTCACGAACGGGTTTCGCCCGGTTCGGACTCTGCCGTAGGGGGCGAATCTGTCAACCGACCTGCGGCGCCCGCGCGACAGGCTGCGGTTTCGCGGCCGGTGATCCTGACCCGCATCGGGCGGGTGCGGCGGGCGTGTGATTCGGGGTGAGGTTCGCGGCGGTCGCGGGATCGATGTGTCGATCGTGGCCGGCCGTTGTCGCCGGGCGTCGCGGTGCGTCTGTGGGGCCGTTTTCGACGGATCCGGGGCCGAGAAACGCTCGAACCGGTGGCCCGGAGCGCCACCGTGCGCGGGCGGAAAGTCATCCCGACAGGAACATCGTTGGAGGCAACCTGTCGCGTTGGTAGACTCCACCCTCGAAGCCGATTCGGTGTACCCAGACGCCTTCATCCGGGAAAGATCGGCTCCCAACGGTTCGGGGCCTACCACGATGTTCGATCCGGCAATCGCGGGGGCGCTGTCGCGCCGCCGGCTGCTCCAGTTCGGAGTTGGCGGTTACCTCGGCCTGAACCTCGGCGGCCTGTGGCGGGCCCAAGCGGCGAAGTCGCGCCCGCCGCAGGGCAAGTCGGTCAAGTCGTGCATCCTCGTGTTCCTGTACGGCGGGCCGTCGCACCTCGACACGTTTGACCTGAAGCCGGACGCGCCGGCCGAGGTGCGCGGCGAGTTCAAACCCGTCGACACGTCCGCGCCCGGCGTGCGGATCAGCGAACACCTGCCCCGCCTCGCCAAGTGGATGCACAAAATCGCCATCGTGCGGACGATGCACCACGCGGCGCACCTGCACGACTCCGGCTCGATCCACATGCTGACGGGTCGCCCACTCGACGGCCCCGACCGCGAGCTGTTCGCCCCGCAGCCCCAGCACTTCCCCAGTTACGGCGGCGCGGTCGCCGCACTACGGCCGACCGGTGGCGAGGTGCCGTTCGCGGCGCTGCCGTTCCCCTTCCACAACGTCGTGCCGACGCCGTGCCAGGGCGGTGGGTTCCTGGGGGCGAACTTCGACCCGCTGCAAATCGACGTCGATCCGGTCGGCCGCGCGTATCAGGTGGATGTCCTCCGCCCGCGAGACGGAGTGGACCGCGACCGCCGCCGTTCCCGCCGGAACTTGCTCCGAGACCTGGGCACCGGCCGCACCGCGAGCAGCATCGACCCGCTGTACGACCAGGCCGTGCGATTGCTGGATTCGGAGGCGCTCCGCACCGCGTTGGACATCGGCAAGGAGCCACCGAAGGTGCGGGACCGGTACGGGTACGCGCCGGAGTCGGCGGCTGGCAGCGAGGGCGGATACGCCCGGCACATGCGGGGGCAGAACTTCCTGCTGGCGCGGCGGTTGGTCGAGGCCGGGGTGCCGTTCGTCAACGTGTACGACTTCAAGCAGCAGGGGCAGAACTGGGACGCCCACGCCCGCTGCGCGGACCAGCACAAGAACCACCTGCTGCCGCCATTCGACCGGGGTTTGTCGGCATTGATCGAAGACTTGGATGATCGCGGGCTGCTCGACTCGACGCTGATCGTCGTCACCGGCGAGTTCGGGCGGACGCCGAAGATCAACGGGAACGCCGGCCGCGACCACTGGCCGGAGTGCGCCAGCGTGCTGCTCGCCGGCGGTGGGATCACGGGCGGGGCGGTGTACGGCACCAGCGACAAGCTCGGCGCGTTCCCGTCCCGCGACCCGGTCACGCCCGGCGACCTCGCGGCGACCATCTACTCGCGGTTCGGCATCGACCCGGCCACCGAGATCCGCGACCAGACGAGTCGCCCGTACACCCTCTCCACCGGCGAACCACTCGCGAAACTGTTCGGCGGGTGACCCTTCAGGACTTCCGCTGAAAAGCCGCGTGCGTGTGTTGGACGGCCGGCGTTGCGGATGTGGCCGTCTGGTCCACGACTCGCAGGCCCGTCTTCTCGTGGACGATCCGCGACAAGGATCTGGATCCGTTCCGCGAGAGGGAGGGGCGGCGAGTTCCACTTTGGGTACGTCCACGGGCAAATGAACTGCAAGCCAACCACACGGGACGGTGAACCCGCCGTGGAATGGACTTGGGACGGAAACGACGAGATGGACCCGGCGCAGGGCCGAGGCTGGGCCGTCGTGAAGGGCGACGAACTCCACGGGATGATCTTCTTCCACGGCGGCGATGACTCGGAGTTCGTGGGGAAGAAGGCTCAGAGCCGGAAAAAGCCGAAGAAATGACGACCGACACAACTACTCCCGGATACTCCCACACGCAGAAAGCCCCGCTCGGCCTGCTGATCTACGCACTTGCGGTCGTATTCCTTGCCTTGGGCTACCTCGTCCAGGACGCACCGCCGATTCGATGGCTGTTCCCGCCCATCGGCCTGCTGATGCTCGTGATTACTGCGTCGTTCCATCACCTGACCGTCGAAGACCGGGGGGATCGGCTGGCGATCCGCTTCGGCCCCGTGCCGCTGTTCCGCCGGACGGTGCGGTACGCCGACCTCGGGGCCGTCGAGATCGGCAGGACGCTGCTCCTGGACGGCTGTGGCATTCACTGAAGCGTCCGGGGCGGCTGGGTGTGAACCTGTCGGGCCGAACGTGCGTGGTGGTCCACTTCAAGCACGGCGGCACACTGCGGATCGGCACGGACGACGCCGAGAATCTGGCGGGGTTTCTGGAAAGGAAGATCACCGAGGGAGAAGCGTGATCGTGGGGAACGGGGAGGCCAAACTGAAACTCGGCAAAGGGTCGTCCTTCGTCAAGACGCACATCAAGCGGCTGGAGCAGGGGGAGGAGACCTGGGAGGCCGACTTCCGTGCGTTGCCGAAACCGCAGGGCCAGACGGAGACCCATTACCTGGGGTTGGTCGTCGCACTGCCCCTGGGCAACCCGCTGGTCTGCATCCCTGTGGACTACACCCCGGACGTGAATGACTTGGCCGACCTCCTGGCGGCAGCGATGCGCCGCCCGATGACAGACGACGCCCACCGCCCCCGACGAATCGCCTTCCGGGGCAATCCACGCTGGGAGGACATGTTTCCGCACCTGAACCAACTCGGCATCGAAGTCACCGTCCAGAACGACCTGCCCGCCGTCGAAGATGTCTATGTGGACTTCCTGCGTCAGATGCGACGGGCGAGGTCCAACCCGCTGATCCTGCGCACGCCCGGCTCGACCGACGTGGAGGAGTCGTTCCCCGCCACCGCCAAGTGGGTGCGGGGGTACGGCCACATCGAGATCGGCGACCAGGAGGGGTTCGGCTTCATCGTCCGGGCCATCGACTCCGGCGGGGTGGTGTTCGAGGACGACAAAGCGGACACGCTGGCCGAGGCGATGGCGGTACTGGAGAAGGGACTCGCCGAGTATCTCGAACGAGAGCGGATCGAGTGACCACCGCCATCAACCTCATCGCTAACAACTCGCCGACTGGCCGGGCGGCACGCAGGTCGTGTGGCTCTCATTCCCCGAACCGCTGAACCGCCGAAAAGGCCGAGCGACCCTGATGTGTGCGGGCTGTGGCGGGTTGCCGGAATCGATGCTGACCGAGTGCCGGAGCCGGGGTCGGAGTCGGTTCAACTTGCCCCACCGCCCCCCAGTACCTCTCCGGCCAACAGTAACTGGGAACTGTCATGACCTTCAACGACCTACTTTCGAAAGCCGGATACGACCTCGCCACGACGATGGTTCTCCGCCACCGCCCGACCGAGCCGCAGTTGCGGAAGGTGCTCCCCTGGCTCGCCGCCGAACGGCCGGCCATCTTCAACGCCTACCAACAGGCCCAGGGGGAGCGGGTCGAGAAGGCGATGCAGTCGGCGAAACACGTCGCCGCGTTCATCGGAAGGGAAGCTGGCAAAGCCACGTTCGTCGGCCTGTACAGCCTCGCCGGATGGAAGTCGATGACGGTGGCGGCGTTGAAGAAGAAGCCCGAAATGGCCGAGTTGTACACGTTCGGCATGAAGCCGTCGCTGGAAGACGTTCAGCGAGTGTCGGCGCTGTGGTTCGACCTTCAACCGCTCGACTGGCACGCCAACTGGAAGGGCAAACTGGTCGTGCACTGGCCGGGAAAGGAGCTGTCGTGGTGGCGGTGGGCCGACCGCAACACGTTCGACGTTCACGCCATCCGGGAGGAGAGCGCGTTCGACGCCGCGATGCCGGCGTGGGATGAACTGGTGGTGAACTGGGAGGAACTGCAAGTGCTGCCCACCCGGTGGAAGCAGCGGCTCAAGGAGTGGCGGGGCATCTACTTCATCTTCGACACGGCGAGCGGGAAAGGGTACGTCGGCTCGGCCGCCGGGCAGGAGAACATCCTCGGGCGGTGGCTCAACTACGCCGCCAGCGGCCACGGCGGCAACAAGCACCTCAAGACGTGCGACCCGACGAATCTGGTGTTCTCCATCCTCCAGCGGCTCTCCCCCGATACCCCGACCGACGAGGTCGTGAAGGTCGAGAACACCTGGAAGGAACGGCTGCACACCCGCCAGCCGTCCGGGCTGAACGACAACTGAGGCCGGCAGCGATCACCCGACTCCACCGAGTACGCCCATAAGCACCGGCGACATTACCGACGAAGGCAACCTGACGGCGGAGGAAACCGACCGGGACAACCAATTCTTGGACGTGTTCGGTGAGATCGAGGCGGAACTTCAACGACGGCGGGAGTTGGCCGAACATACGCCGCTGGTTCAGATGACCCACCAGTACGAACGGCGGAACGCCTTCTGGAGGGGGGACGCGGAACTCCTCCGCCGGTTTGCAAAGTTCCGCAACATCCTCGCTCACAATCGCAATTCGGTGAGCGGCTTCCCGTTGGTGGTTTCCAGAACCAGTTTGGCCGCCCTCCGCGGGATTCGCGACCGCCTCCAGCACCCGCGTTTGATTCGCGAGTGGTACGGTTTTCCGGACTGCCCTCCCGTGGTGACCGTGACACCGAGCGACCCGCTGGAGGACGTACTCCGGTTGGCCTACCGGCACGGGTTCAGCCAGTTCCCGGTCGTGGACGGCAGATCGTTCCAGGGGGTCGTCACCGAGAACGAAATCACCCGGTGGCTCGGTCGACAGCTTCTCGACGGGCGGAACCAGTTCGGGTTCGCCAGCGTGACCGTCGAGCAGGTCATGCAGGAGCAGGAGCCGGACCGGGAGGCCATCTTCGAGTTCCGCCGGTTCTACGACGCCGTGGAAGAGGTGATGGCCCTCTTCCACCAGCGCCCCGGCCTGGAGGTGGTACTGCTCACCGAGAGCGGCGGACAGGATACGCCGATTGGCGGCATCATCACCCATTGGGACGCCGCCCGCTACCCCGATGCAACGCACAAATGACCGCCTCGGCACCGCCACGCGCCTTCGCCCGAACGCCAAGGGCTAACGAAAAGCCCGCCCGCGACGCCCGCGGGCGGACCGAGCGTCGCGGACAACTCAGCGGGTGACGGCCACCCGCACCGGCCTCAACACCCCCCGCTCCCGCACCACGGCCAACAGTGCCCGGCGGACGGCGGCGGTGAACGCCTTGCCGTTGAGCACACGGTGGACGGCCCTCACGTCGGCGTCGGGCAGCGCGGCCGGGATGCGGAACGTGAGGTGCCACTCGTCGAGCAGGACGGTCTTCGGCATGAGCGCGTCTCAGGGAGTGAGGGAAGTGTGGGGAGGAAGCGGGTGGAGAACGGTTCTCGTCCGCACGGGCTGACGCACCGTTCAGGTGCGCGACCGGCCGGACGATTCCTGATCCCCCTTCACCATCTGTCTTCAACGGGCGACGAGCCAGCCGCCCTTCCGCAGTCCGCCCGTCAACTGGGCGACGGCGGCGGTGACGGCCGCCCCTACCCCGCTCACGGCCGCGGCCAGGGCCGGGGGGCAGAAGCGGTCGACGAGCAGGGCGGTCAGCCCGACGGCCAGGCCGACGCCGAGCGTCACCAGTGCGATCCGCTTGAGCGG
>JANNQE010001247.1:0-5261 GCA_031441625.1 Planctomycetia bacterium | reverse complement strand
CTCCGAATGGCCGACGTTCCGCCGCTCGTGTCGTTCCGCAACCTGCAGGTGCGGCGGGGCGGGCGGCTGGTGCTTGCCGGGGTGACGGCCGACGTCCCCCGCGGCGGCATCACGGCCGTGGTGGGGCTGAACGGGTCCGGTAAATCGACGCTGCTCCGCACGATGCTCGGCGAACTGCCCTTCCGTGGTGAACTGAAGTACCGCTGCGGGCACGACCACTCCCGCCCGCGGCCGGAGTACGTCGGGTACGTGCCGCAGCGTTTGCACATCGACGCCCGCCTGCCCATCACTGTCCGCGACCTGTTCGGCCTGGCGCTCAACAAGTGGCGACCGCTCATGTTCGGAGTCGGGAAAGGGGTGGTGAAACGGGCGGTGGAGTTACTCAAGCGGGTGAAGGCCGAACACATCCTCGACGTGCCGGTGGACGGACTGAGCGGCGGGCAGATGCAGCGGGTGCTGCTCGCGCTGGCCATCGACCCGCAGCCGGAGTTGCTGCTGCTCGACGAGCCGGCGGCCGGCATCGACTTCAAAGACGAACAGGACTTCTACGAGTTGATCGCCGCGGAGAATCGGGCGACCGGGGTGACGGTGGTGCTCGTCTCGCACGACCTGCCGACGGTGGGCAAGTTCGCGTCGCACGTGCTGTGTCTGGCCGGCGGGCAGATCCGCAGCCAGGGCCACCCGAGCGACATCCTGACCGACGCGAACGTGGCGGCCACGTTCGGGGCGAAGTCGCGTTAGGGTGGCCGGCTCTCGCCGAGAGCCGGTCGAATGTCGCTCTCGGCGAGAGCGACCCACCCTACCACACCTCGTACCATATCCGGCGTTCCGCACTCCCCGGAGCCACCCATGCCGGCCAGCGCCCTGAACCCGCGGATCGCCGTCTACACCGGCACGTTCGACCCCGTCCACCGCGGGCACCTGGACGTGATCGACCGGGCCAGCCGCCTGTTCGACCGGGTGATCGTCGGCGTCGGCGTCAACCCGGAAAAGAAGACGTACTTCGACATCGACGAGCGGGTGGAGTTGATCCGGGCCGTGACCGCGCACCACGCGAACGTGGACGTGTTGAAGTTCGAGGGCTTGGCGGTGCGGTTCGTGCGCGGGGCGGGTGCCCGCATCATGGTGCGGGGGCTTCGCACGCTGTCGGACATGGAGTACGAGTTCACCATGTCGCTGATGAACCTGAACCTGGACCCGGAGATCGAGACGGTGTTCCTGATGGCGAAGGAGGAGTTCTCGCACGTGAGCAGTTCGCTGCTGCGGCAGATCGCGGTGTTCGGCGGCGACCTGTCCAAGTTCCTGCCCGAGCCGGTGGGAGCGGCGCTCATGCGGCGGGCGCTCCAAAAGTAGGTGCCGCCCGGCCGTATTTGGTCGGACGCACGGCGGCGATCCAAAGCAGGCTCCGGGGCGGGTCGGCGGAGTATTCTATCGGGAGCGATCTCCTCCCCCGCGAGCCGTGCCGATGTCGTCCCCCAACATCACCAGTGTGCTGAAAGAGTCCCGCCTGTTCCCGGTGCCGGAGGCGTTCGCCGCGACCGCCCATGTGAACGCCGCCGAGCACGCCCGCCTGACCGAGTGGGCCGACCGCGACCCGGACGACTTCTGGGGACGGCACGCCGAATCGCTGCACTGGTTCAAGAAGTGGGACACGGTGTTCGACGGGTCGAACGCCCCGTTCTTCAAGTGGTTCGTCGGCGGGACGACCAACGCCAGCTTCAACTGCCTCGACCGCCACCTGCACGGGCCGAACAAGAACAAGGCCGCGATCATCTGGGAGGGCGAGCCGGGCGACACCCGCACGCTGACGTACCAGCAGCTTCACCACCAGGTGTGCAAGTTCGCCAACGGGCTGAAGCAACTCGGCGTGACCAAAGGCGACCGGGTGACGATCTACATGCCGATGACGCCGGAAGCGGTCATCGCCATGCTCGCGTGTGCCCGCATCGGGGCGGTGCATTCGGTCGTGTTCGGCGGGTTCAGCGCCGAAGCGGTGGCGGATCGGAACAACGACGCCAAGGCCAAGCTGATCATCACCTCGGACATCAGTTGGCGGCGAGGGAACGCCATCCACCTCAAGCAGAGCGTGGACACGGCACTGGAGAAGTCGCCCACGATCGAGAAGTGCGTGGTGTTCCAGCGTGCCCGCAACACGCAAGTTCACATGAAGCCGGGCCGCGACATCTGGTGGCACGACCTGATGTCCGACGTGTCCGCCGACTGCCCGGCCGAACCGCTCGACAGCGAGCACCCGCTGTTCATCCTGTACACGTCCGGCAGCACCGGCAAACCGAAGGGGGTGCTCCACACCACCGGCGGCTACCTGCTCGGCGCGGCGCTCACGCACCGCTGGGTGTTCGACATCAAGCCGGAGGACGTGTACTGGTGTACGGCCGACGTGGGGTGGATCACCGGGCACAGCTACATCGTGTACGGCCCGCTGGCCAACGCCGCCACGGTGGTCATCTACGAGGGTGCCCCGAACCACCCGCAGGAAGACCGCTTCTGGAGCGTCATCGCCAAGTACGGCGTGACCATCCTGTACACCGCCCCGACGGCCATCCGGGCGTTCATCAAGTGGGGCGACCAGCACCCGAACGCGCACGACCTGAGTTCGCTCCGGCTGCTCGGCAGCGTCGGCGAGCCGATCAACCCGGAAGCGTGGATGTGGTATCACGACGTGATCGGCAAAGGGCGGTGCCCCATCGTCGATACGTGGTGGCAGACGGAAACCGGGGCGATCATGATTTCGCCGCTGCCCGGAGCCGTCGGCACCAAGCCGGGTAGCGCCACCAGGCCGCTCCCCGGCATCGCCGCCGCGGTGGTGGACAAAGACGGCAACGACGTGCCGGCAGGCAGCGGCGGGTTCCTCGTCATCAAACGCCCGTGGCCGAGCCTGATGCGGACCATCTACGGCGACGACGAGCGGTTCAAGGCGACCTACTGGAGCAACTACGCCGGCTGGTACTTCACCGCCGACGGTGCGAGGAAGGACGAAGACGGCTTCATCTGGGTGATGGGGCGTGTCGATGACGTGCTGAACGTGAGCGGTCACCGCCTCAGCACGATGGAAGTGGAGAGCGCCCTGGCGAACCACCCGAAGGTGGCCGAGGCCGCGGTGGTGGGCAAGCCGGACGAGATCAAGGGCGAGTCGATCTGCTGCTTCGTGACCGTGAAGCAAGGCGTGGTGGTGTCCGACGGGCTGAAGGACGAGTTGAAGAAGCACGTGGCGAAGGAGATCGGCGCGCTCGCCCGTCCGGACGAAATCCGGTTCACCGACACCCTGCCGAAGACGCGCTCGGGGAAGATCATGCGGCGGCTCTTGCGCGACATCGCCGCCGGTCGCGAAGGCAAGGGCGACACCACCACGCTCGAAGACTTCGGCGTGCTCGCCAAGCTGCGCGGCGACGAGGAGTGACTTCAACGCCCTTCCCACCCCGGCCCGTGTCATGTCAATTCCGCCCGATTCGCGTGCGCCGCACCCGCCGCCGGGGGATACCCCTGCGGACACCGGCCGAGGGAACCCGCGGATGCAGACCGCCGCCTTGCAACAGACGTTCGCCAAGCTGGCCGGCCGGCCGTACGACCCGGCCACCGACCGCGAACTGATCGCCCGCTTTCATCAGCAGCGGGACGAGAGTGCCTTCGCCGCGCTCGTGGACAAGCACGGGCCGATGGTGCTCGGCGTGTGCCGCCGCAAGCTGAAGGACTCGCACGCCGCCGACGATGCGTTTCAGGCCACGTTCCTCATCCTGGCGAAGAAGGCCGGACAGGTGACGTGGCAGGAGTCGCTCGGCGGGTGGCTGTATCAGGTGGCGGTTCACGTGTGCCGCAAGGCCGTCGCCCGGCTCAGTCGGCGGGAGTCGGTCCCACTCGCCGCCGAGATGGAGCCGGCCGCCCCCGCCCCAAGCCCGTCGCCGTCGGAACTGTCGGGCGTACTCGACGAGGAGATGCGCGGCCTGCCGCAAAGTTACCGCGACCCGATTGTCCTGTGCCACCTGCAAGGGATGACGGTCGAGGAGGCGGCGCAGGCGCTCGCCGTCAGCGAAGGCCAACTCCGCGGGCGGCTGTTCCGGGGGCGTGAGAAGCTCCGCGAGCGGCTGACCAAGCGGGGCGTCGCGCTCAGCGTGTCGGCGCTGGTGGTGACCCTCACCGCCGGCACCGCCCGCGCCGTGCCGACCGCCCTGCGAACCGCCGCCGTCGCATCCGCCACCACCGGCCCGGTGTCCACATCCGTTCTCACGCTCACTCACGAGGTGCTTTCCGCCATGTCTCGCACGAAGTTCCACCTGCTCGTCGCGTCGGTCGCGCTCGTCGCCGGGCTGTTCGTCACGGGGGCCGTGGTGAAAACCGCCGCCGCCGATCAGCCGGAGAAGTCCGCCACACTCCCGCCGAAGCCGGTTCCCAGCCCGCTGCCCGAACCGCAGAACACGCCCGCTCCGAAGGACGATGACGATAAGAAACCGGAGGAGAAGCTCGACCGCCGCGAGGGCAAGCTGAAGAGCATCGACGCGGCCGGCAGCAAGCTGGTGCTCGTCACCGAAGAAGACAAGTTCAACCTGCCGGTCGAGGTGGGGGCGAAGACGGCGATCACCGTCGCCCGCCGCCCGGTCAAGCTGGCCGATCTGAAAGAAGGGATGGAAGCGACCGTCACGTTCCGCGGGACGGAGAAAGAGGCCGTCAGTGTGGAGGCCGGCTGGCCGACACTCGAAGCGGACGTGAAGGCGGTGGACGTGTCGGCCAAGCAACTGACCATCAAGCAAGAGGGCAACAAGGGGTTCGAGTTCGATGTCAGCTTCGCCGTCGCCGCGGACGTGGGAGTGGAGGTCGCCGGCATCCCGGCGGGGCTGGCCGACATCAAGGGCGGGAGCAAGGTGGACCTGGAGTTCGCCGCCGATAAGAAGACCGTCGTGCGGATTGAAGGCAAGGCCGCGAAGGACGACCTGACAGCGACGGTGAAGGCGACCGACGCGGCGAACAAGGCGATCACCCTGACGCTGCTGGTGGCCGGGCACAAGGACGAGGAGCGGCAAGTGGAGTTGAGCTTCGCCGTGGCCGCCGACTGCACCGTGAGATTGAGTGGCAAGGACGTGAAGCTGGACGACCTGAAGGCGGACATGCCGGTGCGGTGCCGGTTCGCCGCCGACCGGCGGACGGTCAGCGGCATCTGGGCCGGCCCGCCCAAGCCGCAAGAGAAGGACGACGAGTGAACAGTAGGGTGGCCCGCTCTCGCCGAGAGCGGGTGAGACTGAACCCGCTCT
>JANNQE010001246.1:0-2027 GCA_031441625.1 Planctomycetia bacterium | reverse complement strand
GAACCAGGGGGCTGACGCCCCCCGCTCGCCAGGAGGCACAATCACTTCACTTCGAACTCCCTCGTGACGGTCTTCGTTTCGATCTTGGCCGTCACCGGCTTGAGCACGTCCACCTCGAACGCCCGGCCGACGCGGTTGCCGCACACGTCTTCCAGCCGCGTGTCGATCACCAGCTTGTACTTGCCCGTAGGCCAGCGGCTGACCTCGCCCCACGAGGCCGATTGTTGGTCCTTGCCCGTCGTCACCGGCAGGTCGAGTTTCTTCCCGTCGGGACCAACGACCCACGTCATCCGCTGAAGCAGAGCGTGGTCCAGCGGCTTGCCGGCGAATCGGAATGTGACCAAAGGACCAGGCACTTCTTGCTTGATTCCCCACTCCTTCGGATCGATGCCGGTGTCATCGGGATCGGTCGCCGCGAACTTCCACCGCTTGTCTTCCTTCAGCGGGAAGCCGTCGGCGTCGGGCCAGTCTTTGCTCACCACCACCTCGTACTTCTTGCCGCTCTCCAAAATCGGCCCGGCCACCTCCCGCGGCTTCAAGCCGCGCTTCACACGCCCCGGATCGAACAACAGCGTCAGCCGCATGCCGTCGGGCGTCCAGAGTTCCTCGCCGATTTCGAGGAACGCGTCTTTCACCTCCGTGCCGTCGCCGCCCACCAGCTTCACGAACTTGTACACGTCGCCGCGGCCCATCGGAGCGCTGAAGTACAGGTAGACCCGCAGCAGGTTTTCCGGCACCTTGTCGGCGGTGGGGTGAATGGCCAGCACTTCGGTCGGCTTGGCCGGCGGCACCTTCGTGACGGTGAACTCGGCGGTGAAGGTGTCGAAAATCAGCCGGTACTTGGTGCCGGGCGACGGCGGGAACCGCGGGGTGAAGCGGAGGCCGTCGGGCGTGGCTTCGGCGGTGCCGGCGAGCGGGGTCAGGTCGGCGTAGTCCTTCGGTCCCTTCTTGTCGTCGGACACGTACACCTTCAGTTGCTCCGCCTTCGCAACTTTGCTCTTCACGGTGAACGCGAGCGGGGCGTCGGGTTTCGCCCGCTCCAACTTCGCCACGACGGTTCGCACGCTGTTGGTGCGGAAGGCCGGGCGGAAGCCGTCGTCGCGGAGCAGGCACGCCAGGCCGTTCAGGTTGTCACTCAGTCGGTCCTCGGCGTCGTCGTCGGTGTGGCCGATGATGCCGACCGGCCCGGCGTACCCGCTCTTGCGAACCAGGTGGAGCAGGCTGGCGTCGTGGTCGCCGTCGCCCAGGCAGAGGATTTTGCGTCCCTTCTTATCGCCGTCCGGTTCCATGCCGTTCAGGTTGAGCGAGTACAGGTACGGGGCGAGCGCTTTCAGGTCGTCCGACAGTGTGCCGAGCCGGTGGTGAGCGTGGTGCAGGTTGTACACGATGCCGACGTTCTCGCACTTCGCGGCTTTCGTCACCGCGATCAGGTTTTCCGGCTCGCCCGTCCACCCGCCGTGGTTGTACAGCCCCACCTTGTGCCCGCCGTCGGCGGCCGTCTTTGCCAGCTTCGCCACCAGTTCGGCCGTCGTCTTCACTTTCTCGTCCTGGCTCAGCTTGGCGTCGGGTTGCGGCAGCATCACCCACAGTTCCGTCTTCACGTCGTGCTTCTTCAACACCGCCAGCAGCGTCTCGCCGTCCTTGCCCACGCCGGCCGGGAACCACACCCCTTGCAGCGTGATGCCGGCCTTCTTGAGCAACCCGACTTCGGTGTCGAACGTGGGCAAATGCTCCGCCCGCCAGTCGTACACGTACTTCGTGAAGCCGAGCCGCTTGAGCATGTCCACGCGGGCTTCCGGACCGCGCTTCTTGGCGTCGAACGGCACGATGCACCACGCCGATAGGTTCGGTTTGTCGAACGGATCGGCGGCGGAAGCGGGAAGGGCGAAGAGAAGAAGCAGCGCGGATGCGAGAAGGGAGCGGGGCATCGGGGAGGCTCCGGGGTGTGTCAGTGTACCCAGGGTTCACACCCTGGGTGTCAATTCCGGATGAAATCCCCTCCCGTCCGCGGCGTCATTCCTTTCGAC
>JANNQE010001245.1:0-6079 GCA_031441625.1 Planctomycetia bacterium | reverse complement strand
CGCACGAAGGTGAGCGACGACCGCTCCGTGTCAACACGCATCGGGCGACCCTCCTGATGGTTTCATTCCACCACCACCCACCCATCCATGGAACCATGTCCGATTCGTGGAACATCCCATGCCGGCCAAGCACTTACGGCGGAACGGGCCGCGTGGGGGATCACGAAAACGATGCCGTAGTGCCGCGTCCGCAGTGGGTGATGCGCTACTACATGAAGAATTGGAAAAGTGGTCAACGGCATCGTTGACTTTCTCGTCTTAGTAATCCATCGCGGGTTGCGTGATCGCCTGTAGAATGAGGGCATCGGGAGGGAACCCCATGACGGACGGGCAGATTCGGGCGTTGGGGCCGGCGTTCGCGGCCGAGTTGCGGCGGTACCGCGGGTGCTTCGGCAGGACCGCACGGCCGCCCACTTCGACACGTACTGCCGCGGGCTACTGTCCGACCTGCCCCGCAAGAGCGTCGAGCCGATCACCCCGCGGCCGATGATCACGTTTCGGCAGGTGATCACCTGGTCGAACAGGTCGCGGAGGACGACGGTACTTTTCGCCCCGGGGGAGTGGCCCGTTTCGGTCCGCAGTAGGGCGAACAGCCCGGCCAGAGCCGGGACGTCGTCGCGGCGTGTCGCTCAGCACGACCCCGGCCTCCGGCGACGTCGGCGGAGCCGACTGACGCTGCCTGACGGCTGGTTTCGGTGAGCGGATGCGGTAGAGTACCCCCCCACCTAAATCGACACGTCCATGTCGTCCGAGCCTCCGACACCCGAAGTCGCCGTGACCGTCGCGGCGCTGGCGAACGAGTGGGGGCTGCCGACTGAAATCGTGTCGAACCAGTGTCGCATGCTGGGGGTCAAGGGCATCAGTGTCAACACCCCGCTCACGCCGGCCCAACAGACCAAATTGCGGAAGTGGTACGCCAGCGCGCCTGTCCGCCGTTCGCCAGTGAACCCCACCCCGCCGAGACTCACGCCCGCTAGTCCGCCGACCCCGCCGCCCGCCGCGGTCGAACCGCCCACCCCTTCCCCCCGACGGGTCGAGGCCCCGCCCACTCGCATCGGGCCGAGCGCGGTCGAACCGTACCTGTCCGGTGAAATGACGCCTGGCGTGGTCAGGTCGCCTGGGAGTTCTAACCATGGGAGAACTCTGGCCTGTCGAGATACTGCTCCGACAAGTTTCGAGCCCGGCGGGGCACGATCGACGGCTGAAAGGGGTCGAGCCAGCCGGTCCACGCCTTCTGTCGCGCCCGTCAGTTCACCCACTCGAACCTCGACCGCTGGCGGCGGCAGATACTGGCCGCCGGGGCGGGCGAGTCGTCTCGAACCCAGACGCCGGAGTCGTACCCCCGCGACGTGCTCGACCGGGTCGCCGTCCGTTCGGTCATGGTCGGGGTGGGTGACCAGCTGGCCGATGCCCTGGGGACGCCTCGTGGCGAGACGGCGTGAGGCCCCGGTCGGCGGCGACGGTCGGTCACTTCTTCTCCGGCGGCTTCGGGGCGGGTTCCTTCGCCGTCGGAGCGTCCTTCTCCAACTCGGCGAGCAGTTTCTTGAAGTCGTCCCGGTCGCGGAGCGGGTCGAATTGCTTGTCCGCCTTCAGCCGGGATGCGTCCTTGAACCCTTTCTTCGTCGCCTCCGTCAGCAACCCCACCGCCTTCGTCGCGTACTCGCCCGCCTTCCCCTCGACGCTGCCAGACGCGACGGCGTAGGTGGCGGCGAACTGCACGAACTGGTCGCCCGACCATCCCGCCCGCTTGAGCAGGGCGTCGGCCTCCGCCACCGCCTCGGCCACCTTGGCGGCCGCTGCCAGCGACGCCATCCGCTCCACCCGGAAGGGCAAGCGATCGCTCGGATCGACGAGGGCGAGCACTCGGTCCCAGTCGGCCACCGCGTCGGCGTGCTTGCCCACCTGCCCGCGGGCAAGCCCCCGCCGCCAGTGGCTGTTGAACAGGAACGGCTTGGCGAGCGGGTCCTCGTTGGCGTTCTGCACGAGCGGGGTGAGCTCCTTCACCGCCTTGTCGAACCACTCCAGGCTGTCGGCCGGCCGTCCGTTCGCCCGCAACAACTCGCCCAGGTTGCAGCAACTGCCGGCCATCTCCACCTGGTAGTTGGTGGCCTTCGGCTGTTCGGCGATCAGCTTCTCCTGGATGGCGATGCCCGCCTTGTACTCCGCGGCGGCGGCGTCCACCTTCTTGAGGTCGGCGAGGAGCAACCCGAGTTCGCCGTTGGTGACGGCCAGTTGGGCCCGGAAGGTGGGCACGGCCGGGAACTCGGCGGCCAGCTTGACGAGGACGCCCCGTCCGGCCCGCATTTCCGTCTCGGCCTCGCCGAACTCCCGCTTCGTCATCAGCAGCCGTCCGAGGTGTCCGTGGGCGCCGGCCATGTCGGCCCGGTGGTGCGGCGAGCCGGGTTCGGCCTTCCTCAGCGCCGCGTACTGCCGGAGCGCCTCGCGGAACTTCTCCTCCGCCTCGCCGAGCCGGCCGGTGTCGCCGAGCAGCAGGCCGAGGTTGATTAGCCCCGTCCCACGGCTCACTTGCACCTCGTGGTCGTCCGGCCTGGCGGCCAGCAGTTGGTCGCACTCCGTCAGCCCGGTGCGGTACTCCTTCTCGGCCTCCTTCCGCTGGTTGCTCTCGTCCAGTACCCCGCCCAGGTCGATGTGCGCGGACGCCGACAGGGTCAAGCGGTCCGCCACCTCGCCCGCCCACGGGCCTGCCGGGTCGAGCAGATCGAGCACCCGCCGCAGCCGCTTCTCCGCGTCCTTCAGTTTGAACTGCGCCCGCTCGGAGAGGGACAAATTGTGCTGGCAAGCGAGCATCACGCCCCGCCGGTCGGGCTGGTCCCCCGCCAGCTTCTCCAGCAGGTCGCAGGCGGAGCGGTACTCGGTCTCGGCCCGGTCGTGGCGGCCGAGTCGGGCCCACAGCCGCCCGAGTTGTCGGTGGGCGGACGCCCGCACCAGGCGGCTCCGCTCGTCATCCCCTTTGCGGTCGGCGAACTTGCGCCACCGCTTCACCATCCCTTCCAGGTAGGCCGTTTCTTGCGGGCCGAGCGCGGCCTTCGACCCAATCAGGTTCCGCACCGCGTCGTCCGTCCCCTCTTCCAGGATTCGGAGCGCGGCGTCTTCCACATTCTGGGCGAGCGCCCGGGCGGTCTGCTCGGCCGCGTTCGCCTTGACCAAGCTGTCGTTCGCCTTCTGAACTTCGTCCTTCGCGCGGGTGGCGGTCTCCTTCGCCGTCCGCTCCTCCTCCTTCGCCCGCCGTTCGGCCTCCTCGGCGGTCTCGGCCGCATCCGCCCGTTCCTTCTCCCGCCCGCGGGCCTCGTCCACCTCCCCCCGCCGCCGTTCCGCCTGCACCAGCCCGACCCCGGTGCCGGCCACGCCGGCGAGCAGGAAGGCGACCGCAACCCCGCCCAGCCACCCCTGCACCCGCCGCCGCTTCCGCTGCTCGGCCGCTTGCACCGTCGCCTCCGCCTTCTCCACCTCCGCCCGCTTCGCCCGTGCCTCGGTCTCGCCGCGGAAGAGGGCGACGGCGGCGGCCACCGCGCTCGCGTCCGCCGGTCGGTCTTGCGGGTTCGTGCCGAGGCACAGCTTTGCCAGGGCGACGAGAGCCGGGTCTTCGCCGCATCCGTCCAGGCGGGCCAGGGCGTCGGCGAACCGGCCGGCGGCGGCGGCCGTCAGCACGTCCGGCACCTTGTCGGTGAGGGGCGGCGTGCCCGTCAGCAGTTCGCACAGCATGGCCCCGAGGGCGAACACGTCGGTCCGACAGTCGAGCCGGTCCACCTCCCCGCGGGCCTGCTCGGGGGACATGTACGCCGGCGTACCCAGGATGGTGCCCAGCCGTGTGCCCTGTGGGGTGCCCGACCCGCCGCCGCGGTCGGTGTCGGCGCCTGGTGCCTGCGAGCGGGTCACACTTTGGCCGTCGGCCGCAGGCGAGTGGGTGACAGCGATCGTGGCGGGCAAGCCGGTGGGGTGAATGACCGTCGAGGTGCCGCTCCGCTCGCTCACGCTCTCGGCCTGCCCCTCGCGCCCCCCGTTCGCGACCTGCTTGGCCAGCCCCCAGTCCATGACTTGTACTTCGCCGAACGCCCCGACCATCACGTTCGCCGGCTTCAGGTCGCGGTGGATGACGCCATTTGCGTGCGCCGACCCGACCGCCTGGCAGATGCCCTCGAACACGCCGAGCCACTTGGCCGACCCGTGCCCCCGCTCCATCAGGAGTGCCGCCAGGGTGCGGCCCTGGATCAGCTTCATGACGAGGTACGGGCGTCCGTCGGGGAGGGTGCCGGTCTGGTGGACGGCCGGGATGCCGGGGTGCTGGAGCTGGGCGGTGATGCGGGCCTCGTCGGCGAACCGCTTGGCCGCCGTCGAGTCGGGGTCGGCGAGCAGCACCTTGACGGCCACGTCGCGGGCGAAGGCGGTGTCACGGGCGCGGAACACCACCCCCATGCCGCCGCGGCCGATCTCGCCGAGCAGGTCGAATCCGGCGGGCGACGGGAAGGGGGGAGCGGCAACGGCCACAATCGCGGCACCTGGGGCGGTGCCGCGATTATGGCCGTTCCGCGGACACCCGCCAAGAACCAGTTCAGCGGATGAGGATGGGTTCTCCGCCTGCCATTGGGTCCGACCGCGGCTCGCCAGTGACACCGCAGCCGGTGTCGCCTTCTGCCTCGCTTAACGGCGTCTGCACCCCGAAGAGCCTGATTTCGCAGCTCGATGGCGGGCCCGCGTGTGCCCCCTCCCAACGCTTCGCCGCCGGCCTTGCGACCGTCAAGGCATGACTCGGAGACGGGATGGCTGGGCCTTTCTCGTGTGACTCTTTCATTCACAACTCGTCGCCGGTTTAACCGGCGCACCAAGCGTTCGGTGACGGGTGGGCATGGTCGCTCCCGCGTTTTCAGACGGCGTGGCGAGCGCTACCTGTTACACTCATCAGTCATGACTGACACGACCCGCCTGTTTGACGATGCCGGCGACCGCCGAACGGCGGCCGCCCTGCTCCCGGTCGTGTACGCCGAGCTCCGTCGGTTGGCCGCGGCACGAATGGTCGGGCAGGCCGCCGGCCACTCGCTGGACGCGACGGCGCTGGTCCACGAGGCGTACGTGAAGCTGGTCGGGCCGTCAGACGGCCCCCGCTGGGCCGACCGCAGCCACTTCTTTGCCGCCGCGGCCGAGGCCATGCGGCACATCCTGGTCGATCGCGCGCGACGCCGGAACGCTCTCAAGCGGGGCGGGACCGCCGCCCGCATCGAACTGCCCGAGGACGCCCTCGTGGCTCCCGACAACCGCGGCGACGCCGAACTGCTCGCGGTGGACGCCGCCCTCGACCGGCTGGCCGCCGCCGACCCCCAGGCGGCCGAGTTGGTGAAACTCCGTTACTTCGCTGGGCTGAGCATCCCGGACGCCGCCGCCGCCTTGGGCATCGCCCCCCGGTCGGCCGACCGGGTGTGGGCATATGCTCGAGCCTGGTTGCGGACGGCGATCGACGATCCGGAAAAATAGTGGGTGAAAATGTGGCGCGGTTTCCGCCGGACTGCGTGTGTGGTGTTAGCGGGTCGAAGACCGACTCGCACCTCACTGGAAACCGAATCATGTCCGTCACCCGCACCTCGCTCTTCTCGAGGATCTTCCGCCGCACCCCGAAGACCATCCGCCGCTCGAACCCGGTCACCCGCGCCCAACTGGGGCTGACCGCACTGGAATCCCGCGAAGTGCCGGCCTACCTGTCCGGCGGCAGCCTGATGATCGTGGGCACGAACGCGGTGGACACCGTCACCGTGTCCCAGACGGCACCCGCCAACTGGTGGGAGGTGTCCAAGGTGCAGGTCGTCCACAACGGCGTCGCCCAGACCTTCTCCGCCTCCCTCATCCGCAGCGGCGAGGTGTACTTCTACGGCGGCGGCGGGAATGATTCGTTCCAGAACTCCGCCTACCTCTCGGCCATCGCCGATGGCGGGGCCGGTGCGGACGTCCTCAGCGGCGGGCCGATGAACGACCGGCTGACCGGCGGGACTAACAACGACGCGATCTACGGCAACGGCGGGAACGACACGCTGCGGGGCGGGCAGGGCAACGACGAGATGCGTGGTGGCGG
>JANNQE010001244.1:0-4838 GCA_031441625.1 Planctomycetia bacterium | reverse complement strand
CCCTCGCTCGCGCGTCGGGCTAACGGAACGATCCCCATGCCCCCCGTCTCCACAACCCGATACGCTGATCGGGTCGAGACGCTGGACGCGCCGGCGGCTCCGCCGCCGAGTCTGCTCGACCAAATACTCGCACAGCCAACCGCCGACCGCCTCGCCTCGCTCCCGCTCGACGCCTTCCTGAAAGCGAACACCGTCGGCGATGCCCTGTCCGCGTGGTTCGCCCGCCCGCCCGCCGTCGCCGACGACGACGACCGCCAGAAGCTCGCCCGCCGGCTGAACGCCGCCGTCGCCCGTATCGACGAACTGCTCTCGGCGCAACTCGATGCGGTCTTGCACCACCCGCAGTTCCAGAAGCTGGAAGCCTCGTGGCGTGGCTTGAAGTACCTGACGGAGCAGGTGCCCGACGGGGCGAACGTGAAAGTCCGCGTGCTCTCCGCCTCGTGGAAAGACCTGGTCCGAGACCAGGAACGGGCGCTCGAGTTCGACCAGTCGGCCCTCTTCCGCAAGGTGTACTCGGACGAGTTCGACACGCCCGGCGGGGAGCCGTTCGGGATGCTCGTCGGCGACTACGACCTGACCCACCGCCCGTTCCCCGACCACCCGACGGACGACCTGGCCACGCTCAACGGGTTGAGTGGGGTGGCCGCCGCCGCGTTCGCCCCGTTCGTATGCGGGGTCGATCCGCGGTTCCTCGAACTGGACTCGTTCGCCGACCTCGACCCGACCATCGACCTCGCCCGCACGTTCGCCCGCCCCGAGTACGTCAAGTGGCGGTCGCTCCGCGACACGGAAGACGCGCGGTTCGTCGGCATGGTCATCCCGAAGCTGCTGCTCCGCGAGCCGCACTCGGATTCACCCGGCCATGACCACCGCTTCACCTACCGCGAGGACGTGTCGTCGCCGGACCGCAAGGGCTACCTGTGGGGCAACGGTGCGTTCGCGCTCGGGGCGGTGGCGGTGCGGGCGTTCGCCGAGAGCGGTTGGCTGGCCGGCATCCGCGGGGTGCGTGGCGGGGATGCCGAGACCGCCGGCCGCGTGACGGGGTTGCCCGCGCTGCCCTACGGCCCGGACGTGTCGTCGTTCACCCGATCCGTCACCGACGTTCACCTGACCGACCGCCAAGAAAAGGAACTGAGCGACCAGGGGTTCGTGCCGCTGTGCCACCTGCCGGGGTCGAGCGACGCGGCCTTTTACACGACGCCGAGCGTGCAGAAGCCGAAGGGGTACGACGAGCCGGCCGCGAGCGCCAACGCCCGCCTGAGCGGGATGCTGCAATACATCCTGTGCGTGTCGCGGATCGCCCACTACATGAAGGCGATGATGCGGGACCGCGTCGGGGCGTTCGCCGGCCCGGACGAGTGCGAGGACGCGCTCCATGCGTGGTTCCGCCGGTACGTCATCAGCAACGACTCGGCCACCGACGAGATGAAGGCGAAGTTCCCGCTGCGGGAGGCGAGGGCCGAGGTGCGGGAGGTGCCGGGCAAGCCGGGGGCGTACCGCTGTAGCGTGTACCTGCGGCCGCACTTCCAACTGGATCAACTGTCCGCCGCCATCAAACTGACCACCCAACTGTCCGCCCGTGGCACGGAGTGACCGACATGA
Organism: Planctomycetia bacterium; assembly: GCA_031441625.1. Lineage (GTDB taxonomy): Bacteria > Planctomycetota > Planctomycetia > Gemmatales > Gemmataceae > JALHQU01. Next base: position 3,236 of record JANNQE010001244.1, on the reverse strand, counting down.
CCACCGCGTCTGAACACTTCCACGCCGGCCGCCTGACGGACGCCGTGGCCGCCGCCATCGACGCGGTGAAGGCCGCGCCGTCCGACCGCGGCAAGCGGTGGCTGCTGGCCGAACTGCTGACCGTCGCCGGGGACACCGAGCGGGCGGACAAGCACTTCGACTTCCTCACCACCGGGTCGGAGAAGCCGGACCTGACCGCGCTGCTCGGGCGGCAACTGGTGCGGGCCGAGACCGCCCGGCGGGAGGTGTTCGCCCAGGGCCGCGTGCCGGAGTTTTTGACGCAACCGCCGGACCATGTGAAGCTGGCGCTGGAGGCGGTGGTGTGCTTGCGGGAGGGCAAGGCCGAGGACGCGGCGGCGAAGCTGGCCGAGGCGGAGGCGGTGCGGCCGGTGGTGAGCGGCACGTTCAACGGCACGGCCTTCAGCGGGCTGCGCGATCTGGACGACATCACCGCCGGCGTGTTCGAGGTGCTCACGTCGAACGGCAACTACTACTGGGTGCCGTTCGAGAGCGTGGAGTTGATGGAGTGTCGCCCCCCGAGCCGGCCGAAGGATCTGCTGTGGCGGTCGTGCCACCTGATCGTGAAGGACGGGCCGGACGGCGAGGTGTACGTCCCGGCGCTCTACCCCGGTTCGCACGCCGCGACGGACGACAAGCTGCGGGTCGGGCGGGAGTCGAGCTACACCGCCACGTCGCCGGTGCGCGGCACCGGGCTGCGCGAGCTGCTCGTGGGCGACGACGTGCGAACGCTGATGGAAGTGGAGGCGATTGTGATGGGGTGATAGGGTGGTCCGCCCTCGCCGAGGGCGGAATCGGAACCGGCTCTCGGCGAGAGCCGGCCACCCTACAAGAGGTCTCCTAATGGCCCGCGTCCGCCCCGATCAGCCGCTGCTGCCCTCCGTGCTGGACCGGCTGATCGACGACGACCCGAGCGTGCGGACCGAGACGCCCCGCGCCCGCACGCAGATGCTCCGTGAACTGAAACTGGCCGTGCGTCGAGACCTGGAACACCTGCTCAACACCCGCCGGCGGGCCGTCAGCATTCCGCCAGGGTACACCGAACTGACCCGCTCGCTCCTCACCTACGGGCTGGCCGACTTCAGCGGGGCCGGGCCGGGCGGCGGGAAGGAGCGCGACGCCTTCTGCCGGTCGATTGAAGCGGTGATTCGCCAGCACGAGCCGCGGTTCCTGAGCGTGGTGGTGGAACTGGCGTCGGGGGCCGACCCGACCGACCGCACACTGCGATTTCGTATCGACGCGGTGCTACGGGCCGACCCGGTGCCCGAGCCGGTGGTGTTTGATAGCACGATGGAGCCGAGTACGGGCACGTTCGCCGTCGGCGGGGGTACGCCATGACGGACGACCTGCTGGGTTACTACAACCGCGAACTGACCCGCCTGCGGGGGCACGCCGGGCGGTTCGCCGACTCCCACCCGAAGGTCGCCGCCCGCCTGCGGCTCGGCCCCGACGGGAGCGAAGACCCGCACGTCGAACGGCTGTTGCAAGGGTTCGCATTTCTCACCGCCGGCGTGCGACAGAACCTCGACGACGGGTACGCGGGCATGGCCGAGTCGCTGCTCGGCGTGCTCTACCCGCACTACCTCGCCCCCGTGCCGTCGGCCGCCATCGTTCAGTTTGAACTCGATGCCGGGCAGAGCGAACTGAGTGGCGGGCTGAGCATCCCCCGCGGGCAGGGCATCGAGAGCGAGCCGATCCAGGGCGAGCCGTGCCGCTTCCGCACCGCCTACCCGGTGACGCTCTGGCCGGTGGAGGTGGCCAGTGCGACGCTCCGGGCGGCACCGTTCACCGCCCCGCTCACGCCGAAGTCGGGCAACGCCGCGGCGGTCCTGCACCTGCGGTGCAAGTCGCGGTCGGGCAACCTGCCGCTCGCCAAGCTCGCCGCCACGTCGTTCCGGTTGCACCTGAACGGGCAGACGCAGCAGGTGAACCGGCTGTACGAGCTGCTGTTCCGCGGGGTGGTGCAGGTGGCGTACGCCACGTCGCCCGACGATAAGTCGCCGGTGGTGCGAGACGCCGCCGTCATCCGCCCGGTCGGGTTCGACCCGGACGAGGGGCTGCTCCCCGCCCGCGAGCGGTCGCTGCCGGGGTATCGGCTGCTCACCGAGTTCTTCACCTTCCCGCAGAAGTTCCACTTCTTCGACCTGGAATTGCCGCCGGCCGCGCTCGCACGGGCGAATCAGACGCTCGACGTGTTCGTTTACCTGAATACGGCCGTGCCGGAACTCGAACCGCACCTGACCGCCGGCACGTTCCGGATGGGCTGTACGCCGGTGGTGAACCTGTTCACCCGCCGGGCCGAGCCGATCCGGTTGACCAACACCGACCCCGAGTACCGCGTGGTGCCGGACGTGCGGCGACCGCACGCGAACGAGGTGTATTCGGTCGATCGCGTCGTCGCCACCGCCCCGGACGGCAGCGAGACCGAACTGCACCCGCTCTACTCCGTGCGGCACGAGCGCCTTTCCGCCGAGGTGTGTTACCACGCCTCCCGCCGACCGGCCGACGCCGGCAATCGCCCCGACCTGGTGCCCGACCGAGGGAGCGAAGTCTACCTGACGTTCGTGAACCGCGAGGCGAAGCCGCAACCGCCGGACGGCTGGGTGGTGCACGTGGAGACGACGTGCCTGAACCGCGACCTGCCGGCCCGGCTGCCGTTCGGCGGCGGGCAGCCGCGGTTGCAGTTGTCGCAGGGCGGGGCGGCGGTGGGGGCGGTGCGGTGTTTAACGCCGCCGACGCAGACCGCGCGACCGACGCTCGGTCCCGAATCGCTGTGGCGACTGGTGTCGCACCTGAGCCTGAACCACTTGTCGCTGAGCGGCGGGCCGCAGGCGGCGGCGGCGGTGCGGGAGACGCTGAGCTTGTACGACCTGACCGACCGCCCCGACACGCGGGCGGCCATCGGCGGGCTGGTGAAGATGGACGCGGCCCGCGTGACCGGGCGGCTGAACGGTGGGGTCGGCCGCGGGGTGGAGTTGACCGTCACGTTCGACGAGGAGCGGTTCACCGGGCGGGATCTGTTCCTGTTCGCGTCGGTGTTGGACCGTTTCCTCGCGCTGTCGGCGTCGTTGAACACGTTCACCCGCACCGTCGCGCGGCTGGCCAACCAGGCGCAGGAGTACCACCGATGGCCGACACGGGCCGGGGACCGCCCGGTGATGTGAGGTCCACCCCGAAGGGGTGGGAGCCCTCAGCCCAGGGCAACGCCCTGGGGGAAC
>JANNQE010001243.1:0-9576 GCA_031441625.1 Planctomycetia bacterium | reverse complement strand
CGGCGACGCGACCACCTGGTGGACACGATTCGAGCCATCCATGCCGAGCCACGCTTGAACACCTACGGCAGTCCGCGGATGGCCCGCGAGTTGAACGCGCGTGGGGTGGCGTGCTGTGAGAACACGGTGGCGGTGGTGATGAAACAGGCTGGGATTCGAGCGAAAACGACGCGAGGTCTCGTTCGCACGACCGACTCGAAGCATCGCCTGCCGGTGTCGCCGAACGTGCTCGATCGCGAGTTCACGGCGACGAAACCGAACGAGAAGGGGGTCATGGATTTGACGTACATCCCGACCGGAGAAGGCTGGTTGTATTTGGCCCTCGTGGTGGATCTGTTCTCGCGGCGGATCGTCGGCTGGGCGATGGACGCGACGATGACGAGCCGGTTGGTGGTGGATGCGTTGTTGATGGCCGTGGGTCGCCGTGGGAAGGTGGCGGGCCTGATCGCCCATTCGGACCGCGGCAGTCAGTATGCGAGCGAGCACTACCAGTCGGAGTTGAAGCGGTCGGAGTTGGTGGGGAGCATGAGCGGAGTGGGCCAGTGTTGGGACAACGCGGTGATCGAGAGTACGTTCGGTCGGCTGAAGGTGGAACTGGTTCACGGCGAGAAGTATGCCACCCGAGAGGAAGCGAAGGCGTCGATCTTTGAATACATCGAGGTGTTTTACAACCGTGTCCGCCGGCACTCGACTCTGGAGTACAAGACCCCGGACGAGTTCGAGCGGACGAAGAACCCGGACAACCGCTAGATCACTGTCCACTTTCCGTGGGGAAGATCACGAAGCGGTGGCGAACACCCAGGCGCTGCTGCGGGACGAGTTGACCGAGGCGGTACGGGACGCGGAAGAGGTGGTCGAGCGGCAGCACCGCCGGTTCCACGCCCGCTTCCAGGAGAGCTACCGGAGCCTCGCCACCCTGAGCAAGCGGGCGCACACGGCCGGGCGGGTGCTGGCGGTGCGGGCGGCGAAGGCGTTCGACGCGGCCGACGCCGCCGACACGCTGGTCGGGCAGTTGCAGGCCGGCGGGCGGGCCACCGGGTGGAAGACGCTCGGCGGGGCGGGGGTGGGGGCGGTGGTCGGGTCGATGGTGCTGCCGGGGGTGGGTACCGCCATCGGCGCGATGGTCGGCGGGGTGGCCGGGTGGATGTTCCGCCCGTCGCTCGTCGAGTTGCGGAACAAGTGCTGGGAGGAACTGCAGCCCGCCGTCGCCCGCGGGTTCGACCAGTTCGCCGACCAAGCCCGGCAGGCGTTCACCACCGCCGCCGAAGGGATGCACGACCACCTGGCCGGCAGCATCGGGGCCTACGCCGCCCGGTACAAGCGGGTGATCGACGAGGTGATCGCGGCGGACGAGGCGGAGGCCGGGGAGCTGATGGCCTACCGGCTGGACCTCGACGACGACCAGGCCGACATCCAGGCCCGCCGCGACCGGCAGGCCGAAACCCGCGCCCGGTTGCGGGCGGGGTAACCGACTTCCCCGCTCGCCCAATACTTCCCGGAGGTTCACCGTGACACGGTCCACATCGCAGTACGAGACGTTCAAGGCGCACCGCGAGGTGCTGATCGGGCTGATCGACCGGGCGGGGGCGGCGTTCCGCGGGCTGGGCATGGGCACCTGGGCGGAGGCGGCTGGGCAGCTCGGCCAGCGGCTGGGCACCGACTGCTTCCGGGTGATGGTGCTGGGCGAGTTCAAGCGGGGGAAGAGCACGTTCGTGAACGCCCTGCTCGCCGCCCAGGTGCTGCCGGATTCGGTCGAGCCGTGTACGGCGGTCATCAGCGAAGTGAAGTGGGGCGACCCGGCGCGGGCGGTGCTGCACTTCCGCCACCCGCCGCCCGACCCGCTGCCCCAGGTGCCGGGCGAGGCCCGCCGCCACCTGGAAAAACACCGCGGCGAACCCGCCCCGTCCCTGGACATCGCGGTGAGCGAGCTGGCCGAATTCGTCCGCATCCCCGACCCGACGGCGGACCAGGCGGCGTCCGTCGCCGACACCCCTTATGACCGGGTGGAGGTCTACTGGCCGCTGCCCCTGTGCCGCAACGGGGTGGAGATCATCGACTCCCCCGGCCTGAACGAACACCACACCCGCACCAAGACCACCCGCGACTACCTGGCGCACGTGGACGCGATCATCTTTGTCATGAGCGTCCACGCCCTGGCGAGCGAGAGCGAGCTGGCGGTGATCGACCACGACCTGCGGCCCGCCGGTCACGACTACCTGTTCTTCGTGTGCAACCGGGTGGACGAACTGCGGAAGCGGGAGGACCGCGAGCGGATCACCAGTTACGCCTACGCCAAGCTCGCCGACCGCACCCGGTTCGGGCGGGAGGGGGTGTTCTTCCTGTCCGGGGTGGACGCCCTGGAGGGGCGGCTGGACGGCGACCAGGCGAAGGTGAACCGTTCCGGCATCGTGCCGCTGGAGCAAGCCCTCGAACGCTTCCTGGTGAGCGACCGCGGGCGGGTGAAGTTGCTCCAGCCGGCCGCCCAACTCGCCCGCGGGCTGCGGGCCGCGCTGTCGGAGGTCATCCCCGTCCGCCGCAAACTGCTGGACGAAGACGCCGGCGAGATCCGCAAGCGGACGGAGGCCGCTCGCCCGCTGCTGGACGACGCGAACGGCAAGCGGGACACGGTGCTGCGGCAGGTGGACGCCGCCCGCCGGCGGGTCCACGACGCGGTGCGGCGGGAGGCCGAGCGGTTCTTCGCCGACCTGCCGGCGCGGGTGCCCGCCTGGACGCGGGCGATGGCCACCCAGACGCGGATGAGCGGGTGGATGCCGTTCGGCCAGAAGAAGAAGGCGGACGCCCTCACCCAGGAGGTGGTGGAGAGCCTCGGCCCGCTCATCGAGCAGTCGGTGCGGGAGTGGGAGCGGACCACCCTCCGCCCGCTGGTGGAGCGGCAGTTGGCCGAGTGCCTGGAGGACATTAAACTGTCGCTCGACCCGTTCATGGCGTTCGTCGAGCTGGTGAAGGCGGGGCTGGCCGGCGACCTGAAGAACCTGAAGGCGGACGTGCCGGCCAGCCTGGGGACGGTGGACAAGGTGCTCGGCGGGGCGATGGCCGGCGGGGCGGTGGCCGGCGGCGCGCTCATCCTGATGGCCACCACCAATGTGGCGGCGGTGGTGAGCGCGTTCGGGGTGACGGCCACCGCCGGCGCGCTGGCCAGCCAGGTGGGGGCGTTCATGCTCCCGCTGCTGCTCAACCCGGTGGTGCTCGCCACGGTGATCGTCGGCGGGGTGCTGCTGGCCAAGAAACGGGGGGAGTCGCTCACCGGCCAGGTGCGGGAGAGCGTGGCCAAGCAGGTGGCCGAGCAACTGCGGTCCGAGGCGCACAGCAAGTCGGTGGCGCTGGCCGACGAGGTGTACACCCAGACCGAGCAGTTGTCCGCCGCCGTCCGCGGGGCGCTGGACGGCGAACTGCGGCAGGTCCGCGAGCGGGTGGACGAGATGAACCGGGTGAAGGAGGCCGGCGAAGGGGACCTCACCCGCCAACGGCAGGACCTGGCCGACCACGAGGCCGCCCTCCGCACCGTCGCCGACGACCTGAACGAACTGATCCTCGCCTTCGGCCAGCGGGGGTAGCCGCCACCCTCCCCACCCAGAACGGAGACCGCATGTCCACGACCCCACCCGACACGCCCCCGCCACCGGCGGACTTCCCCCGCATCGTCATCTCGTACCGGCGGAACTGCCCGTCCGTCGGTACCACGTTCCGCATCTACGACAAATTGGCCGAGCGCTACGGGCCACAGGCCGTCTTCTTCGACCAGAGTAACCTGACGGAGGGCAACTTCCCCCTTCAGATCCGCCAGGCCATCGACCGGGCGGCGGTGCTGCTGGTGGTGGTCGGCCGGGACTGGGCCGGCACCGACAGCGGAACCGACCGCATCCTGGACCCACGGGACTGGGTGCGGCAGGAAGTACAGCACGCTTACAACTGCTACCAGCGGTCGAAGCGGCGAGGGAGAGGGCACGCCCGGCCGCGGCTCGTCTGCGTGTCCGTCGATGGGGCGATGGTGCCCGACCGCCCCACCCTCCGCGGCGTCGCGTGCTTGAAACACCTCATCTTCAACAACGCCCTGCAGGTCGCGTCCAACCGCGAGTTGACCGGGATGGCGAACCTCCTCCTCCGCCTCGACGTCTATGTGCCCCCGCAGTCGTCGGCGGCAACCCGGCCGACGGTGGACGAGTTGGTGGCCCGGCTTAACGCCATCGTCCCGCAACCACCAGCCCGGCGGTGGGTCATCCCGGCATTCGTCGGCGCGCTTGTGGTGGCGGTCATTGCCTTGGCCACGGCTGTGCTGCTGATACCGAAGCCGCAGACAGACCCCACTACCCCAACCATGCCCACCTCGACCCCGCCGACGACGGCCGGTTCCGAGCCTGCCAAGACCACTCCGACATCACCAAACGGGTCGCCCCCGGCTGAGCCACCGTCAGAGCCCGCATCTGACCGGGTGCCGGCCAAGTTCCGGGTGACGGGCTTCACGCTGGCGATAGACACCCCCGACGGCGGGGTGATCCGCGGCGGGTTGGGTCAGGAGACACGGGAGAAGGGCGGGGCGCTGGTCACCACCCACCCGCAATCAGGGTTCGCTCTCTTGGGCGTGACCCTCGACGACCTGGCGAAACTGGTGGTGGTGGTGAACCAGGACGGCGGCGACCTCATCGCCGAGCCGAGCGAGTATCGCGACGGGTATGCCTATGTGCCGGGGGAGGCGTCTAAGGAGAAGCCGGCCACCATCACGCTGTACTGGAAGAAGTGACACACCGAGGCTCCTCATGTTCTTGCACGCGGTCGGGCGGTGGGTGGTCGCCCGCGGGTGGCTGATCGGGTTGGCGGTGGCGTTCGTCACCGTCCTGCTCGGCACCGCCGCCTTCCTGGACGTGCGGCCGGACGGGAAAACCCCCTCCGTCTCGGACGCCCTGTACAAGGCAGTCGGCCTGCTCGCCATCCAGAACGCGGCCGACCCTACCGCCGACTGGCGGCTGGACGTGGCCCGCTGGCTCGGCCTGCTCTTCTGGGCGTCGGCCGTGTTCGCCATCGTCGTGCGGGTGTTCCGCCAGCCGGTGCTCCGCTGGGTGGTGCGGACGTTCGCGCGGAAGCACGTCATCCTGGCCGGGCTGGGCGACGACGGCGCGAAGCTGGTGGACGCGCTGCGGGCGGAGGGCAAAACGGTGGTGGTGATTGACCCCGACCTCACCCGCCCCCAGGCCGAGCGGTGTCGGGCGGCCGGGGCGGTGGTGCTGGCCGGCAGCCCGGACGACCCGCGGGCGCTCCAGGCCGCCAACCTGTCCCGCGCTGAGGCGGTACTCGCCCTGTTCCGCGACGAGGCGTCCGGCGTCCGCACCGCCACCGCCGCCGCGTCGATTCTGCCCGCCGGCCCGACGGTGCGGTGCGTGGTCCGGCTGACCGAACCCGGCCAGCTCGACGTGGTCCGACGCCACCGCATGAAGACCGACCCGGCCGCCCGCCCGCGGCTCGAAATCCTCAACCCGCACGAGATCGCCGCCGCCGCCCTGGTGCGGGAGGCGGTGGCCCTCGGCCCGGACCACGGCGTCCGCAAACTGCTGGTGCTCGGCCTCGGCGCGCACCACCGGCTGGGCGAGTTGGTGGTGCTCCGCGCCGCCAAAGACTGGCTCATCGAACACGACGGCCGACCGCCGACCAAGCTTGCAATTCACGTGTTCGACCGCGACGCTGCCGGGTGGACGGACACCCTGCACGCCCGCTTCCCGCACCTGGCCGGCGGGTGCGAGATCGTCGCCCGGTCGGGGTGGGCGCGGAAGGCCGGGGGCGGGCAGTTCGACCCGTACTTCGACGCCGCCATCGTGTGCATCGACGACGAGCCGCACGCCATCGCTCAGGGGGTGATGCTCCGCCGCGAGGTCATGCTGACCGACCGTCCGGTGCTGGTGGCGGTGCGGCACAGCCGCAGCGGGTACGGCCAACTCCTCCGCACCCCCGACTCCGGGTGGGGCACCCCGCTGGTGCCGGTGGGGGTGGACGACCCGCTGTTCGACCCGGCCGCCGCCACCCGCCCGGAGTTGGAACTGCGGGCGCGGACCATCCACCAGCACTACCGGCGGGGGGTGCGGGGGAAGCCAGACCCGGCGAACGTGCCGTGGGCCGACCTGCCCGAAACCTTCCGGCGGGCGAACCGCGCGCTGGCCGAGCGGTACGCCGTCCACCTGGCGTTCACCAACGGTGAGAAGACGACCGCGTACCGGGCCGAGTACACGCCGGACCGCTTCGACGGCCGCCCGGATGCCCTGCCGCTGGTGTTCCGATTCAGCCCGGCCGAAGCCGAGGCGGTGGCCGCCCACGAACACGACCTGTGGCGGGCGGAGCGGCAGGCGGAGGGGTGGCGGTACGGCGAGGTGAAGGACGCCGTGCGGAAGACGAACCCGCTGCTGGTGGACTACGACCGGCTGACCGACGAGCAGCGTTCGCACAACCGGCAGTTCGTCCGCGACCTGCCGCGGGTGTTTGCGCTGGCCGACTACGCCGTGGTGCCGGCCGGCGTTCCCGCGGCGGACGAGGCGTGATTCAGTATCCAAACGTTGCCCCCGCCCCCGGTTCGCCATGCCCCGCCCGCCGTCGCTCTCCCTCGAACACCTCGTCACCCTGGCCGCCCTGGTGCGGAACGGCGGGGACGCCGCCGCCACCACCCGCGAACTGGGCATCAACCAGCCGAGCATGAGCAAGCGGCTGAGCGTGTTCCAGAAGGCCGGCCCGCACCTCGCCCGCCCGTGGCTGGTGCGGGACGGGCACACCTGGCGGTTGACCGCCGCCGGGGAGCGGGTGTTCGCCAGCGTGCTCGAAGTGGTGCGGCGGTACCGCCAACTGTTCGACCCGCCGGCGGAGGTCGGGTTGGGGGTGAGCATCGGATGTGGACAGACGGCGGCGGCCGGCCTGGTGCGACAGGCGGTGGGAGTGTTCCGCAAGCAGTTCCCCGGCGTGCGGGTGCGGGTGCGGACGATGCGGAGCCGCCAGCGGGTGGAGGAGGTGGCAGGCGGCGGTCTAGACCTGGCCGAGGTGAGCCACGACCCGAAGGCGGTGCGGCGGATCGCCGGGCGGGGGATGGTGGCGTGGGAGCTGCCGGCCGAACCGCTGGTGGCGGTGGCCGCCGCCGACGGCGAGTGGGGGAAGAAGCTGGCCAAGCACCGCAAGGACGCCCCGCTCACCCCGGCGGCGTTGCGGGAGTTGAACGCCCGGTGGCTGCTCCCCGACACGACCGCCCCGGCGCGGGCGGTGATCGACCGCGGGCTGCACGCCGCCGGCGAGCCGGAGGTGGCGGTGGAGACGGGCGGGTGGGGGGTGCTGTGCGAGTACGCGGCCGACGGGGTGGGGGTGGCCGTCGTGAGCGCGGCGGGGGTGAGCGGCGGCGGGCTGGTGGTCCGCCCGCTCGACCCGGCGGCGTTCCCGCCCACCCGCACCTGGCTGATCGCCCGGCGGCTCGGCCGCGACCGGCCGGACCTGACCGCGGAGGCGGAGGCGTTCCGGCAGTTACTCATTGCCGCGGCCGGGTGAATCGTTCTTCTCGATGGCCGACGGGTTGACACGACGATAAAGAATGAATACAGTGATTCATCGACAAAAAGAAATCAGAAGTCGGACGGCGGAAGTGGGCAGCCGGTGCGATATAATCCCGGCCGTGCGACCGACAACCCCGGCGTGGTGATCTGGCATGGGCGACCGTTCCGCCGCCGACGTGTTCCTGAGCTACGCCAGCACCGACGCCGCCGCCTCGGAGGTGGTGGTGCGGGCGCTGGCCGACGCCGGGGTGCGGGTGTGGCGGGACGTGACCGGCATCAAGGGCGGGTGGTATAAGGAGCGAATCGTCGCCGGGATGCGAACGGCGCGGGTGGTGCTCGCCCTCTGCTCGCCGAACTCGCTCGCCTCGACCAACGTGGCGGCCGAGTTGGACCTGGCGTGGGACGACCTGAACAAGCCGGTGGTCTCTTTGTGGATGGTGGACCGCCAGAAGTGCGTCATCCCGGACCGCCTGCGGATGCAATTGAGCAAGGCGAACCAGTTCGTGCCCATGCACGACCGGACCGAAGAGGTGTGGGTGCGGACGCTGTTGGAGAACCTGGCCGTCCACGGGGTGACGGGCGGGTCGGCCGATCCCGCCCCGCCGTCCGACGCCCCGCCCGCGATCCCCGCCCCGCCGCTCGAACTGATCGACACCGCCGCCCGCGCTCAGTTGGCGCAAGTGGCCGCCGCCCGCCTCCTGGGGGTCGAGTTCCACTGGACGAACGTGGTCGGGCTGAGCTTCCGGCTCATCCCGCCGGGCGAGTTCCTGTTCGGCCCGTCCGACGACGCGACCACCGCCGACCCGTTCGCCGCCGAACAGGTGCCCGTCCCCCGCCCGTTCTGGATGGGCACCGTCCCGCTGTCGCTGAGGGCGGTACGCGAGTTCCTCCGCGACCCCAAGGTCGATCCGGTGCTGCGGCGGGACAAGCTGTTCTGCCCGGACGCCCGCACCACCGCGGCCGACGACCTGCCGGCCACCGGGTTGAGCCTGTTCGACGCCGAAGCGGTGTGCCGCTGGCTGTCGGCGCGGGCCGGGCGGGTGTACCGCGTGCCGACCGAAGTGGAATGGGAGTACGCGGGGCGGGCCGGCTGCCGGATGCGATGCCCGCCGCGAGTGCCCCTTCCGCTGGCGGGTGCGGTCTCACTCCCGGATTCGCGTCGGGCGAACTCGTTCGGGCTTTGGGATGTCCTGGGCAACGTGAGCGAGTGGACTTCGACCGCCTACCAACATAATCATTCCCCACCTCCAATCAGTGCGACTCCGCCGATGGCGAACCCGGCCGCGCGGACGATTCGTGGGGGCGGGTGGCGGACCCCGCCCGCCGACCTCCGCCTGTGCTGGCGGAAGTCGCAGGCCGCCCATCGGCGGGCCGACGACCTGGGGGTTCGGGTGCTGTGCGAAGTGGGTGGCTGACCGGAGGACCGTTATGCCGGTTGAGTGGGTCTGCCCCGACTGCGACGCCCCGCTGAGCGGGGGTGTACTCACCTGTTCTCAGCCGGCGTGCGGGGCCGAGTTGGTGCTATGCCCGCACCCCGACTGCGGGCAGTTGGTGCCAGCCGGGTCGAAGTTCTGCTGCCACTGCCGCGAGAAGATGACTCGCACCGAAACGGCCCCGCCTCCCGCGCCCGCGTTCGCGCCCGTTCCCCCGCCCACAGCACCGCTACCGCCGCACGCCGCCCAGGCAACGTCACCCGCGGAGCCGCTCGCCCCGCTCCCGGCCGAAGCGCTCTCCGCCCTGCTCGCCAAGCTTACGATGGTCGGGTCGCCGGGACCCGCGGCGGCGACCCTCGCCCCGACGGTTCCCGCCGCCGCTGCCGTTCCGGCGGTCGTACACCCGCGGGTCGAACTTCCCACCCCGCCACGCCCGCAGGGGGTCGCCGTACCCAACACCCACGCGGTGTTCGGCGAGTACCAACTGCCAGGCACCCTGCGGAAGGGCGAGCAGGCGTTCTTCGGCCTCCGGTTGGTAATCGGCATCTAATTCTGGCTCTTCCGCAACTTTGGTGATGCTGTTCTCACCCCCTCGATCCGCACCCCGTCGG
>JANNQE010001242.1:0-2526 GCA_031441625.1 Planctomycetia bacterium | reverse complement strand
GGGGTCGCCGCGGGGTTCGTGCGGCGGGCGTGCGAGCTGAACGCCCCGTTCCGCCCCGTCGCCCCGCCGGCCGGCTTCCGCACCACGCTCGCTCGCACGAACCCCGCCCGCTCGAACACCGGGTTCGCGTGCCCCATAGCCGTCAGCGTTTCGATCCAATCGACCGGGCACAGCTCGCACGCCCGCCGCACGAACCCCGCGGCGACCCCCGCCCCCCGGTACGTCGGGTGCAGCACCACCCGCTGCAGCACCCAGAGTTGCTCGTTCAAGGCCGCCAGTGCCGTCGTGTCGCGTGGATTCGTCAGGCCGAAGTACCGGGAGCGGGCCGTCAGGCTGGCGGCCGGCGTGGCGAACACGCACACGCCGACCGGGTCGACGCCGTGCCACAGCACGAACACCCGGCGGACGAACCCGAGCCCGTGGCCGCGGTAATGCCACCGAGCGAAGTACGGCCAGTCGGCGCGGGAACCGGCGGAAAGCCGCAGTTCGGCGGCGAACCCGACGGCTTTTTTTTTCTATGCCGGCAAGCCTGACTGGCGGGCCTGGTTTTCCAGGCGTTTGAGGTATCCGGCCGGGTCGCGGCGGAACCGCCGCTGCTCCACCCGGGCCGCCTCCCGGTACCCCACCTCGGCCCGCAACTCCTGCCACGCGAGCACGTCCGCCGGCACCAAGTCGTCGGCCGTCGCCTCCCCCAGCCGGGTCATCACCCCGGCCACCAGCCGGACCGACCCGCGGACGACCAGTCCCGGCGACGCCACCTTCCGGCCGCTACACCGCCGCTCGTGGTGCCGGTGGCTCCCGAACAACTGCTCCAGGTCGTTGTTCGTCCGCGGCAGGCTCGGCACGTCGTAGCAGTGGAACAACCCCGGCTCGTAGCTCCGGCTCACCTTCACGAAGTGGCGGAGCGGCGCCGCCAGGTCGGCCCGGGCGGCCGCGAGGCGGTCCATCCCCCGGATCACGCCCTCCCACCGGTCGTGGACCCCGGCCCCGGTCAGCCCGTCGTGGTTGCTCAACTCGTGGGCCGCCCGGTACACCCGGTCGAACAGTTCCCTCACCGGGGCGAACAGGTCGGCCGTCTGCTCCAGCCCGCGGGTGACCAGCCGGTGCAACCGGGTCAGCGCCCGGGGCGCCCCCCTTTTGACGCCCCCAGGCGGTCCAGGCTGCCGGCCACCGCCGTCAGCCGGTCCCGCAGCCGCAACCCGGCCGAGTCCAGCGGCGGCCGGCCGTCGTCGGTCAACGCCCCGCGGACGGCCGCGCAGTACCCGCGGACCACGTCCGCCGCCGGGTCGTCCCGGTTCTCGACCTGCCGCTCGATCTCCCGCACCCCGCGGACCTTCTTCTTCAATTCCTTCTTGGCGTGGCGGTCGGCCTCGTAGACCGGCTTGGCGGCCTCCCGCAGGTAGTGGAACTGGCACAGTTGGTGGGGCACCCCGGGCAGGGCGGCGGCGACGGCGTTGCGGATCGAGTGCTGGCCGTCGGACACCACCCCGGCCACCGGCACCCCGACGGCGTCGGCGGCCCGGGTCAGCAGGGCGGCGAGGTCGGCCCCGGTCGCCGACAGCAGGGTCTTGGCCAGGACGACCCGCCCACTCAGGCAGTCCCGGATCACCCACAGCACCTCGTGCCCGACGTCCGGTTGCAGGCCGTCGAGGGCCAGCAGCACCCGGCGCTGCCTCTCGAACACGGGGCGGAGCCGCGCCGGGTCGGTGGCGGCCAGGGCCCGCAACTCGTCGAACCGGTGGAGCAGGTTGGTGACGGTGCGGACCGACAGGGCGACCCCGCGGGCGGTCAACTCGGCGTGGATTTCCGGGGCGGTCCGGTGGGCGGCGTACCGGCGGTTACCCGCGTAGGCGACGACGTCCAGCCCGAACTCGTGGTGCGGCAGGGCCAGGCGGCCCTCGGCCTCGGGGCGGAACGGGACGGTGTACAGGTCGCACGGGGCGTGGCGGCAGCGGCTGATGCGCAAGGTGTACCGGGCGACGCCGGCCAGGGTGGTGATGGTCCGGAAGTTGGCGTAGTCGGGGTGGAGGCGATGCCCGCAGGCCACGCAGGCCGTGGTCACCGGGGCGAGCGTCTGCTCGGCAGTCGGGGTGGGGCGGGCGGTGCGACGGGCCATGGGGTTCCCTCCCGGAAGCGGCAACCCATCATCCCGCATCACCTTCCGCCCCGCCAGTCAGGCTTGCCGGCATAGTTTTTTTCCCGCCGGCGGCGGACGGGTGGGCGCGGACGCAACTGCTCTCGACCAGCAGCCACTCGGTGTCGTCCTCCCGCAAGGCGGCGGCGACCCGCTCCCACACGCCGCGGACGCACCCGCGGTTGTACCGCGGCCACAGGCGGTTCGACTTGCCGGCGGCCGCGGGCAGGTCGGCCCACGCGATGCCGGTCTTGGCCAAGTAGCGGATGACGTTCACGAACAGCCGGGTGTCGTCGCCGACGCCCCCGTGCCCGCCGGCTTGCCCCGGCAGCAAGTGCCGGATCCGCGCCCAATGGTCGTCGGACAGGTCGTGGCGGCTGAACATGGCGGCC
>JANNQE010001241.1:0-5177 GCA_031441625.1 Planctomycetia bacterium | reverse complement strand
GGGGCGTTGCCGAAGTGAAGGCGGCCGAACGAACCATCCGTGGCCTCGGGAAATCGCATGGGCTCCTCCCGGCGATAAGTCGTCTGAATAGCGACTGTTATCGCCGGGAGATAGCTCACCGAGAAGTGGGGGAACTTGAGCCTTCAGGGTGTGGGTGTCGGCCGGAACCAATGAGAACGGCGGTCAGCGGCTGTCGGCGTCGTCCACTTTGCCGTTGCGTTTCGGCTTGGCCTTCTCGATGCTGGCGGTGTGGGCGAACGGCTGTAGGTCGGGTTTGCCGTCGTCGGTGACGCCGGCGAGCAGCCGAATCTTCTGCTCCGCACCGGCGAGTTGCGACTGACACATCCGCACCAGGGCGACGCCGCGTTCGTACTTCGCCAGGCTCTCTTCCAGCGTGGCGGTGCCGTCCTCCAACTCGCGGAGGATGCGCTCCAGTTCGGCCATCGCCTGCTCGAACCGCGGCGGGGTGTCCGAAGTCGGGGTCATGGTACGTCTCCGGCCGCTTGTTAGGGTGGCCGACTCTCGCCGAGAGTCGGAGTGGGGCGGTGGCGTGAGTGACGAGGGTGGAGCGGGTGTAAGCTCGCTCGTGCTCCACGCGGGCTTCCCATGTGTCGGCCCCCGTCCGACTCTCGGCGAGAGTCGGCCACCCAATTCAACCGCACACACGCTCAGTACCCGCGTGATGATCTCCCCACTCGCCAGCCGCACGGTGAGGATTTCGCCGGGGGCGACATCCTTCACGTCTCGCACCACGGCACCGTCGCCGCGGCGGGTCAGGCTGTAGCCCCGTTTCAACACCCCCAGCGGGCTGAGGGCGTCGAGTTGTTCCATCACCGCCGCTAACTTGTCGGACTTTCGTTCCACGTCGGCGGACGCGGCCCGGTTCAGCCGGATCGCCGTTTCGTCAACCCGCTGACTCAGCACGCGGATCAGGTCGAGCGGCTTACGGAACGCCGGGCGGTCTGCCAGTTGGTTCAACCGCTGCCGGGCGAACGCGACACGGTTTTCGACCGCCTCCGCCAATCGGCCCGTGCTCTCGGCGAGTTGCGCCAGCAACTCGCGGAGGTCGGGCACCAGTCCCGTCACGGCGGCGGAGGGCGTTTCGGCCCGGCGGTCGGCCACCAAGTCCGCGATCGACACGTCGGTTTCGTGACCCACGGCCGAGATCACCGGCACACTGCACTCGTAGATCGCGTCGGCCACGGTCTCTTCGTTGAACGCCCAGAGGTCTTCGGCACTGCCCCCGCCGCGACCGATGATGACGGCATCGAGCGGCAGCGTGCGGAGTGTATTCAGCCGCGACAGGATGCGGAGGTTGGCGGCCACGTCGTCGGCGGCACCCGGCCCCTGCACGCGGCTGGGGCGAACCACCACCTGCGTGAGCGGCCACCGCTGGGCGAGCAGTTCGAGCATGTCGCGGATGGCGGCCCCGGTGGCACTGGCGATGAGGGCGATCCGCTTCGGGAACCGCGGCAGCGGGCGCTTGCGTTTCGGGTCGAAGTAGCCTTTTGCGAGCAGCTTCTGCTTCAACTGTTGCAGGGCCAGTTCCGCCGCCCCGATACCCTTCGGCTCCAACTCCTCCACCAGCAGTTGGTATTCGCCGCGTGGCGGGTAGACCGTCACCCCGCCGCGGGCGATCACGTCCAGGCCGTCCCGCGGGTCGAAGCGCAGTCGCAGGTTGAACCCGCGGGGCATCATGCAGCGGATCTGCGCCTGGGAGTCCTTCAGCGTGAAGTACATGTGCCCGGACGACGCGCGGACATAGTTGGACACCTCACCGCTCACCCACACCGACACGAAATGTTCCTCCAATCGCGCCTTCACCGCGGTGGTGACGGCCGACACGGAGAGCGGTTTGACACCGGCGGGCACGGGCATGACGACGAACCGAGGGGCGTGCCGGCTAAGGTAGCGAACTGTTCGCGTGTACACAACCCACACGGGCGAACCCCGACCGCAAGGTCGGTGGGTGCGAGCCACCTGAACACGCACCCGCGGCCCTTGCGGGCCGGGTTCGCCGGCTTCGCTCACTTCGCCTTCCGCGTGACGCCGAGTGCCTTCATCCAGTGGGCGGTCGTGTACTCCCGCATGTCGCCGGTGAACTTGGCGTCCGGCAGGTCGGCGAACACCTTCTTCATTCGCGTCAGCACGTCCGCCGCGCGGTCGTTGCGGCTGCTCTTGGCGTAGGCACTGTGAACGGTGTTCAGCAGGATCAGTTCGGCCACCTCGCCGCGGTACTTGTCGGCCATCGCCGTGCCGGTCTCGACGGTGCCGTCGTAGTCCTTCAGGTACAGCAAGGTGTGAACCAGCCGCATGTCGGCCTGCGTGCGGACGTAATCGTTCTTCGACCGGCCCAACGCCTCGAACAGCTTTTTCGCCTCAGTCAACTTGGTGTCGGCGTCGGCCGGGATCGCCCCCCCGTCGCCCTCCGGCTGGGCGAGCATGCTCAACGCTATGCCCAGGTACATGCCGCCGCGGTCGGCGAACTCGCCCGTCGGATACTCGGTGACGAGTCGCCGGAACCGCGTCTCGGCGTCCGAGCAGTTGTACAGCCACGGCAGGGTGCCCTTGAGCAGTTGCAGCTTGCCCAACTCGTACAGCGCCTCCTGGTGGCACAGCCGCTCGTCGGCGGTCGTGTACGTCTTGTTCGCCAACTGCGTGAGCACGTTGGCGGCGTACTGCACCTCCGACTTGGCGGTCGCGTCGGTCGGCTTGGCGGCGAGCGTCTTCCGCCCGCCGGCCGCGTACAGCAGGGCCAACTTGAGCGCGGCCCGCGTGCCCACCGGCCCGCCGGCGTTCGCCACCTCGCCGAGCAGCTTCACCCCCTCGTCCACCTTGTTCTGGTCGATGAGGGCGAGGGCCAGTTGGTACTTCTTCCCGGCTTCCACGTCGGTCGGGGTGCCCGGAGGCGTTAAGGCCTGACCGAGCAACTTGGCGGCCTCGGCCGGCTCGCCGCCCAACTGGTACGCCGCGGCGGCCTTCTGGATGAACCCCGTCTTCTCCGCGTCCGGGCGGCGCTGCGCCAGCTTCGCGTACTCGCCGGCGGCAGCCTTCAGCTTGTCGGCGTCGGCCGGGGCGGTGGTCTGCGCCCACGCGACCGTCGCGTCGGCCCACAGTTCGCGGTCGCGGCCGTTCTCGGCGACGGGCGAATACACGTCGGCCGCGCGGACGGCGGCGGCGTGCTTGCCGAACGTCTTGCAGGCGACGACGACCGCCTCGCACGCGCCGCGCACCTCGGCCAGCGTCACGTGCGTGGTGTTCCAATCGGCCGCGGCCTTCACGCCCCGCAGCGCCGCCTCCAGGTGCGGCACCGCGGGCGACGGGTCGAGGTCGCGGGCGGCCATCTCGGCCAACCGCACGTGCGCGGCGGCCCCGGCGGGCGTGGTGCTCTCGGCCGCTTTCGTCAGGTAGTCCTTCGCGACGGACGGGTTGTTCAGGAACATCAGCCCGCGGCCGGTCTCGTACCGCACGGTGGCTTGCGTGGCGGCCGGCAGGTTCGGCAGGGCGTCGGCCGACTGAAACACCTTCACCGCCTCGTTCTCGTCGCCGTCGGCACGGGCCAGCCGGGCCAGCCGCAGTTTCGCCTCCGCTTGCAGTCCGGTCGGCACGCCGTCGCCGATCTCCTTCAGCCAACTGCGGGCCTTGTCCGCCTCGCCGCTGGTGGCGCACAGGTCGGCCAGCATCAGCTTCCACCTCGCCGCCTGCTCGGGCGTGCCGCGGGGCGGGGCACTCAGGTAGCCGGACAGTTCGGCCTTCGCCCGCCTCACGTCCGGCGGGGACTTGCGCAGGTGCGTCTCGGCCAGCAGCCGCTTCTGCTCGCCCGGCTCCTCGCCCGGCGGGACGAGTTCGAGTTGCGGGATGAGCACGGCCGGGTCGCCGACCGCCGCCCCCGCCGCCGCCTTCGCCGACCGGAAGGCCAGTCGCGCGCGGTCCTGTTTGTCGGCCAGCTTGGTGCCGTCGCACTCGGCGAACAGCGCGTTCGCCCGCTTCCAGTTCTCGGCGGCTTGCTCCGGCGGCCCCTGCTCAGCCAACAGCAGGTACGCCGACCCCTGCACGTAGGCCACTTCGGAATCGCCACCGGCGCGGGGTGCCGGCGTCGCCCAACTTGGCGAGCAGCGATTGCACTTCGGCGAGGTCGGCCGGCCGGCGGGCGACGGACTGCCGGAGGGAGAAGCGGTCCTGTTCGACGCCCCGCGTGTCGGCGAGGCCGGTCTGCGGGAAGTACCGCCAGGCGAGGACGGCCGCCGTCACGCCGAGGGCGAACACCGGCAGTTGCCAGTACATGCGGCGGGCGGGGCGGGGGGCCGTGTCCGTGGCCATTGGGGTTGTCCTGGGGCGGAGGCGCAGCAATCCGGGTGGAAATGTCTCAAACCGACCGGCCGGCGGTCAAGGGCAAGTGCGGCGCGGTCACTTCTTCTCCGCCTTCGGCTTCTCGACGGTGAACTGATCGAACGTGACGGTGTGAGCCTTCGTCGAACTGTGTTCGGCGTACAGCGACAGGGTGACGCCTTCGCCCGGTGCGGCCTTGTAATGTTCGCTGACGTTCTTCCACTCCTTGCCGTCGGTGCTGGCATCGCACGTCAGGCCGTCCCCCTTCCGCACCACGCGGAGCCACGCCGACTCCTGCGACTTGAGTGGCTCGTACAGCAGAGTGTCGCGGAAGTCGTTCGACCAGGTGCCGGGGCTGCCGTCGCGGAGCAGGGTGTTCGTCCGCAGGAGGGCGGTACTTCGCACCACCCCGAACCAGTACAGGTTGCCTTCGGAGTTGACCACCTTCACCCCGCCGCCGGCGTACCGGAACTCACGGCCGTCAACCGCCTCGGTATCCGCCACGAGCGGGAAGGCGACCCGCACTCGCAGGTCGAAGTCGCCGGCGTGGGGGAACTCCACCCGCGGGGTGTGGTCGAACCGCTTCAGCCCGGACTTCTCAGCCGGGTCTTTGGTGTACCCGAACCGCCGCTCCTCATCCGCCGGCAGGGTGACCTTGAGCGCGTCGCCGTCGAGCGCGAACTTGCTGTCGCCCTTCGGATCGGTGATGGTGCCGAACTTCTTCGCGATCTTTTCCTTCTCGGTCTGTTTCGGCACCGGAGCGGCGACGGCAAGAAGAGTGGTGAAGAGGAGGAGCATACATGAGCGGAGCATCAGAACATCTCCGTGGCGGGCTGTGTATTGTAGGG
>JANNQE010001240.1:0-7608 GCA_031441625.1 Planctomycetia bacterium | reverse complement strand
GCAACCCGCGTGGGTCGGCGCGGGCGAAGCGCCCGCTGGGCCCACCCTACTTCGACCGACTCAAAAACTCCAACAGGTCGGCCGCCTGTTGCGACGTCAAATCCGCCAGCATCCCGCTGGGCATGAGCGACTCGCGGGCGGGGGTGAGCTTGTCGATGTCGGCGGCGGCGAACGTGTGTTCCTTGTTCGTGGCGTCGCGGATGACGGTCTCCTTCGCGTCGCGCTTCACCAGCACGCCCACCACGCTCTTCCCGTCGGTGCATTGCACGGTGTAGCTCTGGTACTTCGCCTCCACACGGCGGCTGGGCAGCAGCAGGCTTTCGAGCAACTCGTCCTTCGTGCGGTCCTTGCCGACGGCGGTGAGGTCGGGGCCGATCTCCTTGCCGGTGCCGCCGTGCTTGTGGCAATCGACGCACTTGTTCGCCGCGAGCAGGAACACCGCCTTCCCCTTTTCCGGGTCGCCCTTCAAGCTGGTGATCGCCTTCGGCCGCGGGTTCGGCCCGAGCTTGCGCTCGCCTTTCGCGAGGGGGAAATACCCTTCATAAAGGTCGCGGACGGGACCGGGTGGCAGCTTAGCGGCCAGCACAACTAAATTCGATGGTTCGGAGCGTTGTGGGAGTCCCGCGAGCAGGGCGTCTGTGACCGCCAGTTCGGGGGCCGTGGGTAGGAAGTCAAGCATGACCTCTCCCACCGAGATTTCTGGAGGGTCGAGACTCCGAACCCACGCGAACAGGAATGCAATACTTCTCACATCCGGCAACTCAGACCCGATGTGTGGCATCCGGTCCTTACCGAACTTCGCCATGCGATAGAGCAGCGTACTTTGAGTTGGCTCGCCCTTCTTGATGATTCGCGCATCTGCAATGCTGAAATCCCCCCGTGTCGGCTTCACGTCCAGCACCTGCTTCAGGTCCGAACCCTTCGTCAACTCGAACGGCACCGACCCGCCGCCGCCGTTGCGGTGGCAGTGCGAGCAGTTGACGTGCAGGTAGCTCCGTGCCCGGTCGTCCAGCTTTGCCTTGTCGTCGTGCGGGTCAGTGTGCTTCGGCAGCTTGGCAGTGTTCGCGTCGGTGAATTTCTCCTTCGGCTTCTTCGCCTTGTCCAGCCGCTCGATCATGCCGAGGTCACACATTGCCGCCAACTGGTTCTTGCCGTTCGCCGGCTTGTTGAGCTGATCCGGGTTGAAGGCCAGCGTCACCTCCGCCCAAGGCGTGTGGCACGTCAGGCACTGCGTGCGTGACGCGAAGCTCCACGTCTGCTCCCGCTTGCCGCCGGGCACCCGCTTGTCGGCCACCGTGAAATACTTCTCCGTCCCGTCGGCCGACACCAACTCGGCGTCGGTCTGCTCGTCGTTCCACGCGAAGGTGTACGCCTGCCAGAAGGCCCCGTCGTAGTGCAGCAGTTGCGTCTCGATGCGCTTCGCCTTGCCCGGTTCGAGTTCGAGCGTGAGCGTGCGGCCGAGCACCGAGTCCTTCGGGAACACCTGCGAGAACGGCAGCCACTCGACGTAGCCGATCTTCTGCCGCTCGTCGTGCCACTTCACCGCTTCCTTGTTCGGCAGCGCCACGAACCGCTCCGAGGTGGCACCGTCGGCCCACGCCTGCACGTTCACGCTGAACGGATAAACGCCATCGGCCAGCTTGTGATCCTTCACGTTGCCGAACAGCCCGGTGCCGCTCAGCTTGGTGGGGAATGCTTTGGGATCATAAGCCGGCTTGGTGTTCTTCTCGAAGGTGTACATCAACCCGGTGTCGTAGTCGGCGAAGTAGAGTTCCCCCGCGTTGTCTTCGCCGAAACACGCGCTGCGGATTTGCGGGTCGATCAGGTCGATCATCTCCGTGCAGCGGTCGCCCTTCACCGTCGCCGCCCAGAAGCGTTTCGTCATGTAGTCGCTGAAGACGTACTTCCCTTCCAGCTCCGGGAACTTCTTCCCGCGGTACACGTACCCGCCGTTCACGCTCGCCGCCTGCGAGTGGTCCAACTCCACCACCGGGGGTGTGACGGTCGGCGTCGGACCGGGGTCGAGCGTCGTGTTGATCGGCTGGCGACCCTCGTTCACACTCCACCCGTGGTTGCTTCCCTTGCTGAGCTTGTGGACCATTTCCCACTGCTCCCAGCCGACATCACCCACCCACAGGTCGCCCGTCTTGCGGTCGAAGCTCATCCGCCACGGGTTGCGGAAGCCGTAGCTCCAGACCTGCGGCCGCACCGTTTTGCCCTGGTGCTTCAGGTCGATGAACGGGTTGTCTTTGGGGATCGCGTAGTTCTTCCCGTCGGCCTTGTTGTTCACGTCGATGCGGAGGACCGACGACAGCAGGTCCGAGCAGTCGGTGCCGGTCTTCCACGGGTCGGGCGGGTTCGGGTCGGCGGCATCGCCGGTGGAGATGTACAGGTAGCCGTCGGGTCCGAAGTGCAGGTCGCCGCCGTTGTGCCCGCCCTGGGTGTAGGTGAGCACCACCTCTTCGCTGCCGAGGTCGAGCGTCGGAGCTTTGCCCTCCTCCGCAATCACCTTGAACCGCGACACGCGGGAGCCGTCGGGGAAGTTCTTCTCCGGGTCGAACTGCCCCACCTTCGGCCCCTTCTTGCCCTTCAGCGTGTAGCAGACGAAGCAGGTGCGGTTCTTCGCGTAGTCCGGGTGGAACACCAGCCCGTAGACGAACTCGAACTCCTTCGCGGCCGGGTTCGGCGTGAGCTTCGTCCAGTTGGCTTTCAGGTCGGCGAACAGCTCCGGCTTGGCGTCGGGCTGCTTCGGGTTCAGCGTGAAGATCTTGCCGTCCTGCTCGCCGACGAACAGCCAGTCGGCAGTCGGCATCCGCGAGATCAGGAGTGGGTGGTTGAACTTGGCGGCCGGGAACACGCGGGCAGCGGTGTACGGCGGCGGCGGTTCGGGGCTGCCGGTCACTTTGCCCGAGGTCCACGGCACGCGATCCGCCGCGACAACCGAACCGGCGACGAGCAGCACAAAACAGACGGCACGCATGGGAGAGAACCCGACGAGATGGGAGAGGGGCATTTTACCCGAATTCACGGGCAACGGGTCAGGGTAAGAGATCGGCGGGTGGTTCCGCCGCGAAGCGGCCGTCGTCCGTAGCCCAGGGCGGAAGCCCTGGGGTTCCGACCCCATTCACCACCTCGCCCCGAAGGGGCCGACGTTTCTCACGCCGGCCCCTTCGGAGCGGTGGGATGTTGGCATCCCGACCCAGGGCTTCCGCCCTGGGCTACGGACGACGGCCGCTTCGCGGCGTGGTGATTCATCACTCGACTATTTCTTCCCCACGCACAAGAGGAAGTTGTTGGCCGGCTTCTCCAGGTCGTCCGTGCGGATGAACACCGCCCCGCCGCTGATGGCCGGCGTGGCCAGGCACTTCGCCCCCACCTCGGACGTGCCCAGGATGTCGGCTTCGGTGCCGCCCGCCTTGAACACCGTCAGCGTGCCCTTCAGGGTGAGGGTGTACACCTTCCCGTCGGCGGCCAGCGGGGAGGCGCAGAACGACTGCATCGCGCCGACGATCTTCTCGTCCCACACCGGCTTCCCGGTCTTGGCGTCGGTGCAGTACACCGCCCCGCCCCGCGGGTCGGTGGTGTACACGTGGTCGCCGTAGAACAGCGGGCTGGTGTCGCCCAGTTGGAGCTTGGTGGACTTCCACACCTCCTCCCACCCGCCGCCGTCCTTCGGCTTCAGCCGCGCCACCCCGCTGCCGGCGAGCAGCAGGTCGGTGCCGATGACCGTCGGGCTGGGGATGTTCCCGCCCGACTTGTGCGCCCACTTCTCGCTGCCGCTGTCGGCGTCGTAGGCCACCAGCCCTTTCGGGCCATGGAACAGCACCTCGGCGTCCTTGTCGCCCACCTTCCGCACGGTCGGCGTCGTCCAGTTGGTGCCCCGCGGGCGGGCCGTCTTCCACACGTTCTTGCCCGTCTTCACGTCGAGGGCGGCGATGAACGAGTCGCCGCTGTTCTCCATCGGCACGATCAGCTTGCCGGCGTGCAGCACCGGCGACGACGCCATGCCCACCTGATTACTCACCGTCGGGTAGTCGCCGACGATGGACCGACACCACAACTGGTTGCCGGCGTGGTCGAGGGCCACCAGGTCGCCGGTGGCGAACAGGGCGTACACGGCGGTCGCGTCGGCGACGGGCGTGGGGGCGGCCATGCACGTCTTCGGGTGGGCGGTGGTCAGGCCGGTGGCGGCGTACTCGCGGTGCCACAGCTCCTTGCCGGTTTTCACGTCGAAGGCGAGGACGTGCAGGCGGTCGTCGTTCACCCCGCCGCTGCACGTGACGAACACCTTGCCCCCCACCACGACCGGCGACGACACCCCGCGGGCCGGCAGCGGGGCCTTCCACCGCACGCCCTCTTTGTCGGTGAACGCGACGGGCATGTCCTTCTCGTCGGCCACGGCGGTCGCGCCCGACCCGCGGAACTGCGGCCAGTCGGCGGCGGGCAAGACCGAGGCGAACAGGAGCAGCGTGACGACGACCCAGGGCTTACGCCCTGGGCTACGTCCGGCGGTCCCTTCGGGACGCAGGAGGAACCAGCCACCACGCCGCGAAGCGGCCGTCGGATGTAGCCCAGGGCGGAAGCCCTGGGAGGGATTGCGGTTCACTTCTTCTCCTCCTTCTTGGCGGGGGCGGGGGCCAGTTCGCCGAGGTCCACGGCCAGTTGCTTGCCGTCTTTCGTGATCTGCTGCTTGACCGGCAGCGGCCCGCCGGTGCTGTCGCACACGCGGGCGGCGAACTCCCACGGCTTCATCCACGGCTGCGCGCGGTCGTTCTGGCACACCTTCACCAGCAGCTCGTTCGCGCCCTTCGTCAGCGTGATGTTCGCCGTGTGCTGGTCCAGCTTGCGGCCGGTGTGGTATTCATCCTTGAAGTACACTTCCTTGCCGTTCACGAACACCTTGAGCGCGTTCTTGCTGGCCAGCCGCACCTGGCACTTCGTCTCGTCGGGTGCCACGAGGGTGGCGACGGCATACGCCAGCACGTCCTTCGTGTCGGCCACGGCGGCGTTCATGTCCACGCTGCCGTAGGTGTCGTGGCTCTGGGCGTACTTCCAGCCGGTGCGGTCGGCGGCCTTCTCCGGCGGGTACGCCACGCCGAACCCCTTCTCCTCCTTGTTGTCGAACGTCGTGCTCACGTTCCACTCGGTGACAAACCCGTAGTGCTTGGTGACATCCTTTTCGACGCCCAGCTTCTTCAGCTTGGCGGCGATGTCCTCCACCTGGTCCTGGTCGCGGGCGGCGGCGAACAACTGCGCCAGCCGCACCTCGACGGTCGCGCCCCTGGGTTGAACCAACCCCTTCAGGCCGGCGGCGATGGCGTCGCGGCGGAGGTCCGGACTGGGGTCGTTGACGAAACTGGGCAGCATGGCATCCGCGGCCGTCTTGTCCGCCTTCGCCAGCAGCTCGAACGCCAGCCGGCGGGCGGCCGGGTTCCGCTTGCGGTCGGCGGCGAACGTGCCCACGTCGATCTTGCTGACCACCCGCCCTTCGCCCTCTTCCCCTTCCACGATGGCGTTGACGGCCGACCGCAGCCAGTTGGCGGCCAGCGGGGAGGCGTCGTCGAAGGCGGTGAGGGTGGGCACCAGCGCAGCGGCCTTGCCGGCCACCACCGCCTTCCAGCCCTTCGCCGCGTCTTCGCTCCCGACCCCTTCCGGGCCGACCGCTTTGATCGCCTTCAGCCCGTCGGCCACCGCCTTCGGCGGATCGACGGCCAACCCGACCGAGGGCCAGACGGCCCCCGCCAGCACGAGTAACACGAACCGTCGCATGGCAGCGTTCCTCCATTCGGGTGGCCCGCTCTCGGAGAGAGCGGGAATCTGAAACCCGCTCTCGGCGAGAGCGGGCCACCCTACCGGCTAGTGTGCGACTCCCGCCCGCGGTTGGCATCGTCTTCGCCCGCCCGCCGGGATACCATTTCACGCCCGCCCAGGATACCGCCGCGTGACTCGCACCGTGTTGAAAATCGCCTTCGGGTTGGCCCTGGCCGTGTGGACCGTGCTGCTCGTGCGGCCGACGCCGCAGGACGTGACCGCCGAGTTGAAGGGGTGGAGCGACATCCTCCCGCTCCTGGTGGCGAAGGCGCTGCACCTGACGGCGTATGCGGTGTTCGCCGGGTGGGGGCTGACGGTGTTCGGGCGGTGGCGGTGGTGGGCGGTCGGCGGGGTGGCGGTTCATGCCGTCGTGGGCGAAGTCGGGCAGTACGTCGGGAACGTGTGGTTCGCCACCGGGCGAACGGGGTGCGTGACGGACGTGCTGATCGACTGGACCGGCATGGCGGTCGGTGCCGGCGTGTGGTGGGTGGGGAAGAAAGTGTCGAGACCTCACCCCCCGTCCCCCACTCCATGAATGGAGCGAGGGTGTTCAAGACGCACCGGCTGCCGGTTGATTGGAACCGTGAACGCCGGAACCGCACATCGGGAGAACGACTCCGAGGGTTCGGAACATGACGCGCCTCGAACGAGGACCGGGTGACGTGTCGACCGCGCGACTTCTGACTACTTCTTGTCGGCCTCTTTCGCCTTCTTGACGGCCGCGCGGAGGGACTCGGCCACCTTCTCGTCCTTCTCCGTGGCGAGGTGTTCTTCGATGGCTTTCAGGCGGGCAGGATAGAGGGGGAGTTGCGTGAGGGTGCCGGCCGCAGCACGGCGCAGGTCGATGTTGTCATTGCTGCGCATCTGGTCATACACCCAATCAATCGCGGCGAAACGGGCCTCGTCGCTCGCACTGAATTGCACGATGAAGTGCATCTGGCGGATGGCGTACCTGCGGGCTTCCACCTGCCATTCCTTGTTCTCACCCGCGGTGCGCCCCAACTCCACGGACAACTTGTCGGAGAGTTTTCGGTCCTGATGTGCGTTGTAGAGCCGTGAGAGGATCGCACCGGAGTCGTACTCCGCTGGTTTCCCCTGCACCCACGCCCGGAGCATGTCCGCCCGCGGTTTCGAGTCGGCCCATTCGCCCTCCATCCGCTTGCACAGCACTCGGTCCAAAGCGATCTGCACTTGGACGGGCAACTTCGGATCGGGCTTCGCGGTAAGGGCATCCAGGTATTCGGTGGCGTCAGGCGTTTCCAGACCGCTGATCGCACCCATGGCCCAGCATGCCACTTCGGGCGTCTTCTGGTTGAGCCTCTCGCGGAGGAAGGGAAGGCGTTTCTCCGGCTTTTCCGTGTTCAATTGTTCCATCGCCTCCACCACTTCTTCCCATTGCTCGTAGCGTGGGGTTTCTTTCTTCCGGATACGCCCGCAGACAATCCAGTAAGGCGCGCCGCCGTCCACAGGTTTGGCCTTGCAGATGGTCCAAATCCCTTCTTCATCCACCTCGAACGGCGACAACGCAGACTCACCCCGTCGGTCACCGTATGTCCTGTAAATGTCGCGGAAGGTCTGCCCAATCAACTCCCTCGGACCGGAGTAGACGCGGATGACCTCCAGTGTCGCCGTTCCCTCCTTCCACTCCTTCCCGACCTTCTTTTCATCCACCTTCGTCACCTTGACCCTCACAGTGTGCGGGTGCAATCGCCCTGATCCTGCGAACTCCAGCATGATTCCGGTGTTGGCGTGGTGAACGGTGCATGAACTTGGGCGTTGGCGCACAGGACTTGTCGC
>JANNQE010001239.1:0-7282 GCA_031441625.1 Planctomycetia bacterium | reverse complement strand
GTGCTCCGGCCCGCCGGCCCTCGGGCAACTCTTGGCCACTCATCACTTCACCGTGAGCTTCTTCCCGGGGACGATCTCGGCCGTCTCCGTCCGCCGGACGGACCGGTGGTTGACGTTCACGTCCACCGCGTAGGTGCCGGGGAACAGCGCGATCCCCGAACCCAGACCGGGGTCGTTGCGGTTGCTCGCGACCTTCTTCTCGTCCCCCACGAGCGGGGAGTAGTACAGCCCCTCACCCTCGACGACGAGCGTTCCGGCCGCCAGCACGACCTTCTTGCCGGCCTCGACCTTGACCTTGCGTGCCGTCTTGTTCACCACGACCTCGTACTCTCCCGGTTCCACAGCCAGAGTGCCGTTGAGCAGTTTGGGAAGGGGGTCGATCGCCTTGCCGTTCTTGTCCAGGTGGAACCAGTCGGTCGTGTCGCCGTTGACCTGCACGGCACCACGCGTCGTGCTGTCGTACGCCTCGACCGCCTGCTCGGGTGTGTCCATCGGGACGGCCGCGATGACTCCCACGGGCAGGGCCAAGATCAGTGCCACCAGAACCTTCGTCGATACGTTCGCTATGACTCTCTCCAGGTGTGAGTTTCGGAGAGGCCTCACCCTCTCGCCGCTTCTTCTACGGGGTGTGTGACAGCGCCTGCTGCATTTCGCACGAGTCGCGGGTACGATGAGCGCACCGACGAGGGGGACGGGCCGTGGGACTGCAACAGCCGGACGAGCGGCTGAGCCAGATCGAGACGCAGTGGACCGCCCTCCTCCGCGCCCACGGCGCGGGGACGGACTCGGCCCGCGACGCGCGCGACCGGCTGGTGCTTCATTACAGCGGGGCGGTGTACCGCTACCTGCTCGGCGCGACCCGCGACCCGGAGGTGGCCTCTGACCTCTGCCAGGAGTTCGCCGTCAGGTTCCTCCGCGGCGACTTCCGGCGGGCCGCGCCCGAGCGAGGCCGGTTCCGTAACTACGTGAAGACGGCGTTGGTGAACCTCGTCAACGACCACCACCGCGCCCGACAGGCCGGGCCGAAGCCGCTGGCGATCGACGCCCCGGCCTTCGACCCGCCGTCGGAGGACGACTTCTTGGCCGGCTGGCGGCAGTCGCTGCTCGACCAGACCTGGAAGGCCCTGGGCGAGGACAGCCCCGCGTTCCACGCCGTGCTGCTGTTGCGGATCGAGAACCCGGACATGCCGTCGCCCGAGATGGCCGAGCGTCTGGGCGCGCAACTCGGCAAACCCATGACTCCGGAGAACGTCCGCAAGTCGCTCCAGCGGGCGCACTCGAAGTTCGCCGACTTGTTGTTGGAGCAGGCGGCGCGGTCGCTCGACGACCCGACCGACGCCGACCTGGAGGCCGAACTCCGGGCCACCGACCTGTTGCGGTACTGCTCTTCCGCACTCGACCGCCGCCGCGGAAAGGCGTGACCCGGCCGTCACACCCCGCGTATCAGATCACGAAGCCCCGGACCGGAGTGACCCATGCGCCCCCTCGCCGTAGCTACGCTGGCACTGCTGTGCGTGGCGCCCGTTCAGGCCAAGATCGAAATCCGCGACGTTCAGGCGTCGCTCGGCTCGCTCGGGCCGGAGCGGCAGTCGGCCGAGTACGTCGCGGGCGACGAAGTGTTCTTCCGGTTCACGCTCGCCGGCGTGCGTGCCGACGAGGACGGGTGGACGCGCGCGGAGTTGCGCATGACCGTCACCGACGCGAAGGGGAAGGTGATCACGCGCGACGAGTCGCCGTTCCAGCAGGTGATCGGCCTCGGTGGCGGGGCCGTCCCCGCGTTCGCGAGCTTCAACGTGGGCGAGGACGTCCCGCCGGGGGAGTACGAACTCGCCGTCGTGTTCACCGACCTGCTCGCGCGTGAGTCGGTGTCGTTCAAGCGCAAGGTGGTCTGCAAGGCTGAGGAGTTCGCGCTCGTGCGGGTGCGGTTCTCCCACGACGCTGAGGGGCAGGTTCCGGCCCCGGTCGGCGGCCTCGTCCGGCAGCAGCTGGTCGTCCGGCTGGCGGCCGTGGGCTTCGCCCGAAAGGGCGAGATTGACGTCGAGATGGAGATCACGGTGCTGGACGAGAAGGGGAAGCCGGTGATCCCGAAGCCGATCCGAGCGGCGGCCCACACCGAGAAGCCCGACGAGGTGAAGAGCGCGGCCTCGGTCACGCTCTCCGGCACGGTCGGACTGAACCGGCCGGGCGAGTTCGTCCTGCGGATCGTCGTCACCGACAAGGTGACGACCAAGAAGCTCACCTTCGAGACCCCGCTCCGCGTCACGGCACCCTGAGTGCGGGAGGCACCATGCCCCGGCAAAGAACCTGTGCGAACGGCCACAGTTGGGAGACCGGGCCGGCCGACGTCCCGTGCCCGGTGTGCGGCTCGGCAGCCGATTCGCTGACCGGTGCCGACTCCTCGACGTGGGATTCCGCCGGTGACGAACTCCCACCGCCGCCGCGCGCCAGCCCCGGGTCGCCGACGTTCGCGCGGAGGCCGCAAGACGCGTGGCATGCCGTGACTCACTCCGGACCGGAGCAGGCACCGGTCGTCCCCGGCTACGAGGTCGTTCGCGAGGTCGGCCGCGGTGGCATGGGCGTCGTCTACGAGGCGCGCCACCTCACCCTCAACCGGCGGGTGGCGCTGAAGGTGATCCGCGCCGGCGGGTTGGCCGGCGCCGACGAGCTGGCCCGGTTCCGCGCGGAGGCCGAGGCGGTCGCCCGGCTCCAGCACCCGAACATCGTCCAGATCCACGAGGTCGGCGAGCACGCGGGGCTGCCGTACCTCGCGCTGGAGTTCGTGGGCGGGGGCAGCCTCGCCGCCCGGCTCCGCGCCGCGCCCCTGGCCGCCCGCCCCGCTGCGGGACTGGTCGCCACTCTCGCCCGCGCCGTCCAGCACGCCCACTCCCGCGGCGTGGTGCATCGGGATCTGAAGCCCGCGAACATCCTCCTGCACGTCGAAAGTCGTCAGGCCGAAAGTCGTAACGCCGATGGGGCCGGCGGGGCAGTGCCGTCTGACTTTGCGACTTTACGACCTGACGACTTGAGACCGAAAGTGGCCGACTTCGGACTCGCCAAGTTCACGGACGACCCCGGCCGGACGCAGTCCGGTCAGGTGATGGGCACGCCGGCGTACATGGCGCCCGAGCAAGCCGAGGGGCGGGGCGACCTCGTCGGCCCGCCGGCCGACGTGTGGGCGCTGGGCGCCATCCTTTACGAGTGCCTCGCGGGCCGCCCGCCGTTTCTGGGGGCGAGTCCCGCCGACACGGTGCGGCAGGTGCTCGACGCCGAACCGATACCCCTGGCGCGCGCCGCACCCGGCGTCCCCCGCGACCTGGAGACGATCTGCCAGAAGTGCCTGCGCAAGCCGCCGGAGGGGCGGTATCGCACGGCCGGCGACCTGGCCGACGACCTCGCGCGGTTCCTGGAGGGCCGGCCGGTCCTCGCGCGGCGCACCCCGGCGTGGGAGCGCGCGGCGAAGTGGGCGCGGCGTCGGCCGGCGGCGGCACTCCTCGTCGTCACGGTCGTCGCGGCCGGGGCGGCCCTGGCCGCCCTCGGCTACCGCCACTTCCGCAACCTGGAGGATTACAACCGCGAGCTGGAGGCGAAGAGCGCCACCATCGCCCGGGACAACGTCGAACTGGAGGAGCGGAACAAGACCATCACCCAGAAGTCGCGCGACCTGGAGGCCGCGAACGTCGCGACCGTTAAGGAGCGCGACCGTGCGGAGAAGAACCTGTTCGGTGCGCTCGCCGCGGTGGACGGCGCGCTCGGCATCACGGGCACCGACAAGCTGGCACAGGCGCCGCAGATCGACCGCACGCGCGCCGCGATGCTGGAGAAGGCGCTGGAGGTGTGCGACCGGCTCACCGCGGGACAGGAGGACAACCCCCGGCTGCGGCTGTTCCAGGCGCTGACGTTCCAGCGGGCGGGCCGGATTCTCACGCTGTTGCGCCGCTACAAGGATGCGGAGGAGCGGTTCGACCGCGCGCTGGCCGTGCTCCGGGATCACCGCGCGACGGCGCGCCCGGACGGCCCGGCCGACGGGTTCGTGTTCGTCGAGGCCCTCACACGCGTGGACCGGGGGAAACTGTTCCTCCAGTCGGGGAACGCGAAGCGGGCCGGGGAGGAGTACGCCGCGGCCGAAGCTCTGATCGGCGCGCAAGTGGGTGCCCCGGACCCCAGCCTGCAGTTCCTCGCGGCCGTCGGCAACGCGGACCTGTCGGTGCTCGCGCTGGACGAGAACGACACGAACCGCGCGCTGCTGCACCTGGGCCGCGCCCGCCAGGCGCTCGAAGAGCTGTTCAAAGAGGACTCGAAGGACGTCGCCTACGTCGGGGCCTACGCCTTCGTGCTGAACACGCTCGGCGTGGCTCACCTGAGGCGCGGCGAGACGGAGCGCGCGGCAGTCCTGTTCGAGCGGGGGGTCAACGCCTCCCGCCAACTGCTGAGGGTCGTTCCCGGTCACGTCGAATACCGCGCGGAACTGGCCCGTTGCCTCGCGAACCTCGGGAGTACACTCCGGGTGCGGGGTTACTTCAAGCGCGCGGCCGAGCCGCTCGCCGAGGCCCTCGCGATCCGCGAGGAACTTGCCCGCAACCACCCGGAGGTCGCGACGCGCGTCGTCGAGCTGTGTTGGAGCTACTTTCAGACCGGCCAGCTTCATCGCTCGCGGGACGACGACCGCGCCGCCGCCGGGTGGCTCACGAAGGCCATCGACCGGCTCACGAACGAGGGCCTGCTCGAAGCCGACCCGCACGCCCGGGCCCTGGCCGGGGACGTGTACCAGGCCCGCGCCGCCGCCCGCGAGCAACTCAAACTCTTCCCCGAAGCGGCCGACGACATGGCGAAGGCGGTCGAACTGGCCCGGCCCGACCGGCGGCCCCCACTGCGGCTCCAGTTGGCGATGCTGCTCATCGACGCGGGCCAGGTCGCGGAGGCGGTCGCGGAGGTCGAGCGCGTACTCGCGAAACCGGAGGAGCTGTCGCCCGCACTCGGCTTCGACGCGGCCCGCGCGTTTGCGAAGGCCGCGAGAACCGCGAAGGAACGCGACCGCGCGGAGGAGTACGCCCGCCGCGCCGTGACCGAGTTCGCCGAGGTGGAGAAGGCGGGCTACTTCCGCGACCCGAAGAGCGGCACCCTGCTCGACGACCCGAGCCTCGCCCACCTGCGCGGCCGGAAGGACTTCGACGCGCTGCGAGCGAAGGTCCGCCGCTGACGCGATTGCCCACATTTCCAACCCCTTCACCTCCGTTCACCCGCCTCGAAGCCTCGTCTCCCGGTTCGGTGTCACACCCCCCGTATGAGGGGTAGGGAGAAACCCAGACACCCAACCGGAGACCGCCATGACCCGCTTCACGTTCCGCCTCGCGACCGTCGCACTGCTCCTCGTCTCGGGTCTCGCGACCGCCACGCCACCCGCCAAGGGCGAGTACCCGTTCCCGCTTCCGCCCGACAGGGCCATCGCCGCGGTGGAGAAGCTGGGCCAGGCGACCGGCACGAAGCTCACCCTGACCGACGCCGAGCGGAAGCTGTTCGAGGACGCCCGCGACGGCCAGCTCGACACCCACTCCTTCGCAGACGCGTGCCTGATCGCCTCCGGCGTGACCGACCCGGCGAAGCGGAAGGAGTACCTCGCCAAGCTCGACGTGATCGAGGCGGACGCCCGCAAGGCGGTCGCGGACGCGAAGACGCCGGCCGAAAAGGGGGACCGCCTGCTGAAGTTCCTCCACGACGGGCCGATGAAGGGCGGGTACGCGTCGAAGCAGACCGACCTGCACACGGTCCTCGACGGTGGCACGTTCAACTGCGTCTCGTCCGCCGTGCTGTACAACGTGATCGGCCGCCGGCTCGGGCTGGACCTCGTGGCGGTGGAAGTCCCCCAGCACGTCTTCTCGGCACTCCGCGACGGCGACCGCCGGACGGACGTGGAGACGACCACCGCGCGGGGCTTCGACCCGAAGGGCGAGAAGACGCCGAAGGGCACGCCCCCGGCCGACCGGTACGCCGGCAAACGGCGAGAGGTCGGCGAACTCGGTCTGGCCGCGATCATCGCCTACAACCACGGGGTCGGGCTGGCCGACGAGAAGAAGCACGGCGCGGCGCTCCTGACGACCTTCCGGGCGCTGAGCCTCGACCCGGTCGGCCCGGGCGCCGCCACCAACGCCCGCGCGGCACTGGTGAACTGGGCGGGCGACCTGGCGAAGGCCGGGAAGTTCGAGGAGTCGCTCGCGGTCATCGCGACCGGGCTGGAGATCGCCCCGAAGGACTCCGCACTGCTGAACAACCACAAGGTCGTCTGGCAGGAGTTCGCGGACGAGCGGATGAAGGCGGGCAAGGACGAGGAATCGCTCGCGGTCCTGCGGCGGGCGGCGAAGGCGATCCCGACCGCGGACTTCGAGACGCGGCAGGCCGACCTCTACACCCGCCCCGCCCAAGAACTGATCGACGAGGGCAAGTGGGAGGCGGCGCTGGCCGCGTACACCGCCGGCCTGGGCAAGGTGGATCCGAAGGCGAAGGCGAAGTTGAAGGACGCACGGGTGGGGCTGTTCCTCGACTGGTCCAACACCTTCACCGACAAGGGCGAGTTCGAGAAGGCTCTCGTAATCCTCCGTCAGGGCGCGGCGATCGAGCCGAAGGACGGGCGCATCCGCAACAACACCGCGGCCACCTACGACGCCTGGGCGAACACCTACATGGAGAAGAAGGACTGGAGCAGTGCGATCGGGATCTACCGGAAGGGGTTGGCCCACTTGCCCGACAACGGCCACCTGAAGAACAACCTGTCCTACTGCCAGCAGGAGGCGAAGCGCTAGATCGGGCTGGCTGAATCGGCCTTCCATCAAGACGCGGGGTTCGTCGTCCTTTGGGGGTTCTCCAGTTTGACACCCCGAGCGGAGGCGGGCATGCCAGGGAAGGCTGCCAAGGTGGTCATCACCGAGCGGCAGCAGGAGATCGTCCGACGGTGGGTGTGATCCCGCTCCTGCCCGCAGGGGTTGGCCCGGAGGTCAGTTCACGGTTTGTCGAGGTCTGAACGGCGACAGGCGTGTGTTCCAGGGGTTTTCGACACCATCACATGCAGGAGCCGGAGGACTTTTCCCCCAAGGGTGGTGGAGGTCACTCAGGCACGGCAAACGTGTCGTGAACAGGCACAACGAGTTGCGACCGACGCACCTCGAACGACCTCAGCCGCCGCGCAAACCGTGAACTGATCTCGCAACTCGGACGAGGTCCGCACCGACATCGACAGATGGCACCGACGCGATCGGGTCCCTCCGGTCCCGGCGGTCGCACGTGCGACCGC
>JANNQE010001238.1:0-2567 GCA_031441625.1 Planctomycetia bacterium | reverse complement strand
CGTCCGGGGGCAGGGGCGAGTCACGCAGGCGGGTCGTCGTTCCGGAGCCCCGGCATCGGGAACCTCAACCGGAGGTCCTCTCAGGCCGCTCCACCCCGCGCACAGATTGGACAGCTACCTTTCGACTGGTCGGGCGTCGGCGGCAGACTGGACGCGTTGTTCGAGGAGCCAGGACTCCAAATCGCGGGCGAGTTGGTGGGTCTGCTCTTCGATGCGGTCGAAGGTGGGGAGTGGCTGCGATGGGTCCTGGGGGAAGAGGCGATTGAAGACAGCATCGGCGTGCTCGTGGAACTGGCGGCGAATCTCGTCGCGATCTGGTTGTGGGGAGGTGGGCATGGCTGATTCCTTCAGGATGGCGATGTGTCGAATCGCACGGATTCGGTGCGGAATCCTGCTTCCAGCTCATACTACCTCTGTCACGAGCTCGCAGCTACGGGTTTGCACCCACTCCAAGCGCACCCGCACCCCGCTGCTGAGCTATGTCGTCCACCACTTCTTCCACAGCACACTTCCAACCGCCACCCCCCCGCCGCAAACGCTGACGTGATCGCTTCACGGAGCTTCGACGTGCCCTCGCTTGTGGCCGATGTCGCCCTGCTCACGGATCGTCGCTACACCGCCGACGCTGCCGAACCCGACGACTGGTATCTGGGCAACATCCTCGCCGATGACGGCCTACTGCGAGACGCACTCACCCGTCGCGGGTTGAGTTCGGTGCGGGTCGATTGGGCCGATTCGTCGGTCGATTGGTCGGCATTCGGGTGTGCCGTCTTCCGCACCACCTGGGATTACTTCGAGCGGTTCACCGAGTTCACCGCCTGGCTGGGTCGCATCGAACGGCATACGCGGGTGTGCAACCCCGCTTCCACCATCCGCTGGAACGTGGACAAGCAATACCTGGCCGACCTGGACGCCCGCGGGGTGCCGGTGGTGCCGTCGCGGTTCCTCGAACGCGGTGCGACCATCACGCTGGCGGATGTGTTGAATGAAACCGGCTGGGATGAAGCCGTCATCAAGCCGTGCGTGTCGGGCGCGGCGCGGCACACCTACCGGGTGAATCGTCGAACGGCGGGGGAGGTGCAACCGCTGCTGTCGAGTTTGCTGGCCACCGAAGCGATGATCGTGCAGCCCTTCATGGCCGACATCGCCCGCACCGGGGAAGACACTCTGATGGCGTTCGGCGGGCGGTACTCCCATGCGGTGCGGAAGGTGCCGAAGGCGGGCGACTTCCGCGTGCAGGACGACCACGGCGGGAAGGTGTACGACCACACGCCGACGGCCGAGCAGATCGAGTTGTGCGAGCGGGCGATGGCCGCGTGTTCGCCGGTGCCGGTGTACGGTCGGGCCGACATGGTGCGGGACAACGCCGGCCGGCTGGCGATCATGGAGGTGGAGTTGATCGAGCCGGAGTTGTGGCTGCGGATGCACCCGCCCGCCGCAGACACCTTTGCCGATGCGGTGGTGGGCTTTCTGAACGGTCACGAGAAGGTGTGAATCGCCATGCTCATCCGACGCGACGACCTGACCGGCCCCGAGGTGCGTGAGTTGTTGGAGGAACACCTCCGGCACATGTATGAGATTACCCCGGCCAAGAGCGTTCACGCCCTCGACCTGACCGGCCTTCGAAAGCTCGACATCACCTTCTGGACGGTGTGGGACGGGAGTGAACTGCTCGGCTGCGGGGCGGTCCGCGAGCTGGGTGCGACGCACGGCGAGATCAAGTCGATGCGGACGGCCCGGCGGCACTGGCGGAAGGGGGTCGGGCGGGCGATGCTCACGCACATCGTCGCCGAAGCTCGCACCCGCGGGTACACCCGCCTCAGCCTGGAGACCGGGGCGATGGTGGAGTTCACCCCCGCCCACCGGCTGTACGAGAGCTTCGGGTTCGTGGCGTGCGGGCCGTTCGGCGACTACCCCGACGACCCGAACAGCCGGTTCTTCACCCTCGCGCTGGGGGAGGGTTAATCCCCGGTCAACCGACTCTCGGGTTCGTCGGCCTCGGCCGGTCGCACGTCCGGGTTGGCTTCGATGACGCGGGCGCAACTGTTCCACCGCAGTAGCGGGTCGTCGTTCCCGGCCGGGCGGACGGCCTCGGCCCGCTCGTAGTGTGCCATCGCCTCGCGGAAGAAGTCGTGGGCGATCTCGCCGGCGTTCGGCAGCCCGGACCGCAGCCGGGCGAGGGCCAGCCGCTCGCACACCAACCCGGCATAGTACGCCCGGTCGTACTCGCCGTGCAACCGGGGCAGCAGGCCGCGGGCCGACTGGGGACTCGGCGGGCGGGGGTCGGCGAACCGATCGGTGAGGGCGAGAATCAGCGCGACCACCGCCTCCTGGTTGTCCGGGTTCACCCGCAGCACGTCGTGGCAGATGCTCTCCGCCTGCTCCGGCTGGTTGAGCATGCGGTAGCGGAACGCCTTCTCCAGGGCGGCGTGTACCCCGGCGGCGGACAGCGGCTTGAGGTCGAACACGACGCACCTCCCGGTCGAAGCGGTTCCCGCGTGGGTGGAGCGGATCGGGGAACGTCGCCTTTCGCTCCGCGAAAGTCCTCCGAAGACTTTCGCGGAGCG
>JANNQE010001237.1:0-13377 GCA_031441625.1 Planctomycetia bacterium | reverse complement strand
GGGGGGGGTCCTTGTTGGCGCGCGGGGGGGCGGGGGGGGGGTGCGGCGGGGTGTTGGCCCCCCCCGCCCCCCCCCCCCCCCCCCTCCCCAAGAGGCTGGGGAGTCCTGGCAACCTGCGCCAGTGTCATCCGGCAGAATCCGCACCTTCGGTGCAATCGGCGTGGAGTGTCGCCCGCCGTTCCGCCGATTCGCTATACTACCCGTCCCTGCGCACCGGCACGCGACCGCCGCCTGACGGTCGTCGTCGCTTATTTCGCCACGGC
Source organism: Planctomycetia bacterium (assembly GCA_031441625.1). Lineage (GTDB taxonomy): Bacteria > Planctomycetota > Planctomycetia > Gemmatales > Gemmataceae > JALHQU01. The sequence continues at coordinate 13,114 of JANNQE010001237.1, read as the reverse complement.
CGGCATTCCCCGCTGGACACGGCGGGGCGGATTAAAACCCCGGATACTGGTGGAATGACCAACGACCGATCATCCCAGCGGCCGAAGTGTCGGTCCCTCACGGGCTTCCGGATCGTGGGCACCGGCAAGTACCTGCCCGATTCGGTGGTGTCGAACGAGCACCTGCACGCGCGGCTGGGGTTCGAGCCGGATTGGATCGTGAAGCGGACGGGCATTCACGAGCGGCGGCACGCGCAGTCGCACCAGGCCACGTCCGATTTGTGTGTGGAAGCGGCGAACGACTGCTTCGCCAAGACCGGTCACACCGGCAAAGACATCGACCTGCTGGTGCTGGCCACCTTCACCCCGGATTACTCCTTCCCGTCCACCGCCTGCATCGTGCAAGACCGCCTGGGCATCGTCGGCCCGGCGGTCAGCGTGGAAGCCGCATGCGCCGGCTTCATGTACGCGCTCATCACCGCCGCGGCGTACGTGAAGGCCGGGCTGAGCGAGCGGGCGCTGGTCATCGGCGGGGACACGAACAGCCGCATCCTGAACCCGAAGGACATCAAGACGTACCCGCTGTTCGGCGACGGGGCGGGGGCGGCCATCATCGAACCCGGCCGGCCGGACCAGGGCATTCTGGCGTACAGCCTGGGCAGCGACGGGAGCGGCGGGCCGATGCTCAAGCGCGACGCCTGCGGCAGCCGCCTGCCGCCCACGCCGGAGTTGCTGGCCGCCAACAAGCACTACATGACGATGGACGGGCACGCGGTGTTCAAGTGGGCGGTGAACATCCTGAACGACACCATTCAAGACGTGCTGTGCGCCGCCGGCAAGACGGTGAACGACGTGGAGTTATTCGTCGCGCACCAGGCGAACATCCGCATCATCAACGCCGCCATCGACTCCTTGCACATCCCGCGGGCGAAGGTGTTCAACAACCTGGACCGCTACGGCAACACGTCCGCCGGCAGCATCCCGATTGCCCTGGACGAGGCGCTCGCCGAGGACCGATTACAGGACGGCCAACTGGCCGTGCTGAGCGGGTTCGGCGCGGGCCTGGCCTGGGGCACCGCCCTGCTGCGGTGGTAGTGCCCGTAGGGTGGCCGACTCTCTCCGAGAGTCGGTCGGTCGGATGGTCGCTCTCGGAGAGAGCGACCCACCCTCACAACACCCGGCCGCACGGAAGCGACTCCCATGACCGACGACCCCACCTCCGATGACGATCTCATCCCCCTCGACCGTTGGGTGATCCCGCTCGGCGAGCCGTCCGACTCGCCCCCGGCCTCGCCCCCGCCGCCTGCCGCCGCCGACCCGCCCCCGGACCTGCTCCGCTTCCCGTTCGACGCCGACGTGCCGGGCGACGAGTTCCACCCGCGGCTGCTCCGCTTCGGCAAGGCGGGGTGAATACCTCGCCACGCCGTTCGCGGGTGGCGTCCGCTCACCCCGCGGCCAGCCCGTCGGACGCGGCGGTCGCCCACTGACAGCCCGTCGTCAGCACCTTCGCCCGCCAGTCGGCCGACGCCGGGCAGAACGCTTCGCTCAACCGTTCCGTCGCCCACCCCGCCGCCCCGTGGCGGTGGGCCATGTTCTCCGCCCGCAGCGCCCCCATCATGCGGATCGGCCCGAACGTGCCGAACTCGGCGCACGCGAAGAGGTACTCGCGGTCGCCCCGGCGGGCGTGGCACCACGGGCCGAACCCGCCGCGGGCGTCGTAGGCCACGCCCTCCGGATGCCACGTCTCGAACGTGCCGGGGCCGAACCAGTCGTTCAATCGCACCAGTTGCTCTGCCGTCGGCGGGATGTCGAGGAGCAGCTTGCCCGCCGCCCACTTCCCCAGTCCAGTGTGAAAATCCAGGTGCACCACGTCCGTCGCCCGGCCGAGCCACCGCTCCCAGTGTTCGCCCAGAACCCGCACCGACTCGCACGGCCCGCTGCCGCCGAAGAACAGCCCCCGCGGGTGGTCATACTGGCCGGCGGCCACGGCCTGCTTCAACTTCGGCAGGCCGTGCCGCACCACCGCCCACGCCGCTTGTAGTGGGAACACGTCGAAGCGTCTCGGCGGGCGCTCGGGGTTCAGCAAGGCGTTCAACTCGGCGTACCCGGCCGGCGACCCGCGGTACTCGTCGCCCGGCAACAGGAAGTTGCGGTTCAGGTCGGCGTTGTCCTCGTTGGTCCGTCGGCGGTGGGCGAACCCCCACGGGTTGACGGCGTGGACGAACACACACCGCACCGGCGGGTGGGCCTTCCACTGTTCCAGCAGAGCGAGTTGAACGGCCGACCCGAAGGGCGCTTCGACGCCGTGAACGCCACTGCTCACGACGAGCGTGCGGGTGTGGTCACCGGGGCCGTGGGCCGCCACGTCGAGGAACAGCTCCTCCCCGCCCGGCACGCGGGCGGCAACGGGGTGCGACTCCACCGCCCACCCGTGTGCGGTGGCCGCGGTGCGGAACCGCCGGCGGGCGGTGGCGTAGTCGGGCGAGTAGAAGTGCGACACGACCCGGCCTCCGGAGACCGGGTGTACTGTAGGGAACGGCACCGCCCACGGGTCAGTTGTCCGTGCCGATCACCTCGCCGCCGCTGCGGGTGCCGGCCGCCCGCCACGCGAGCAGGCTGATGCTGTCCCGCACGCCCCGCACGCTGCCGTCCATCATGCCCACGTTCACCAGGCCGGTGTGGTAGCTGCGGGCGGTGATGGCGGCGTAAGTCGGGGCGACGGCCGTGCCCTCCTGCCGGCTGTTGAAGTCGGCCTCGTCTCGCGCCCCGACCACTCCGGACGCCACCTTCGTGTTCGGCGTCAGGGTGGTGGTGAACCCGGTGTGGTGGACGCGGCCGTCCGGCCACTCGGTGTGCCCGGTGTTGTCGTTCACCGTCGGCCCCATCTTCTTGTCCGGGGCGGCGGCAATGAGGGCGGCCACCTCGGCGGCGGTGGTCGGCGGGGTGGCCGACGGGACGGTGGTGGCGTTGCGCGCGTAGGGGGTGAACGCCTTCACCTCGGCGATCATCAGGGTGTTACTCAGCCCGTCGGTGATCGCCGTCGGCCCGTACCGGGCGTTCGGGTGGAACACCCCGTCGCCGCCTCGGTTGGTGGCGTTGTCCCACACGAACCAGGTGCCGCAGTTGAACCCGTAGGTGTGCGGGTGGACGAACGCCACCCCGCCCTTCGTCCGCACCGTGTCGTTCACCTCGCTCGGGCACAGGAAGGTGGGGATGCGGGTGATGGGCACCCCGGAGGTGCTGTTCGGGGCCTGATCCCAGGCCGACTCCAGCGTCACTTTGGTCAGCGCGTTCGACTGCTCGATCTCCGCCAGGATGCGGCCGTGAACGCCCCACGACCCGTTGTTCGTGGTGAACACCGAACCGGGGGTGACGTTCATCGTCGGCGGGTACACCTGCTGGGCGCTCTCGTAGTTGTGGACGGCCAGCCCGAGCTGCTTGATGTTGTTCTGGCACTTCAGCCGGGCGGCCGCTTCCCGCACCTTCTGCACCGCCGGCAGCAGCAGACCGATGAGGATGGCGATGATGGCGATGACCACCAGCAGCTCGATGAGCGTGAACGCGGAACGACGAGGCATGAGACGCGACTCCGGGTGTGAGCGGAGCCGGGATTGCGAATCCGATGCCGCGGCGAAAAGTGAAGGATTTGATCACCTTCCGCCGCCCTGGTGGTCACGCCGGGCGCACCCGCGGTCAGTATTCGCTCACGACCTCGCCGCCGGCCGGGGTGCCCAGCGCCCGCCACACCGCCTGCGGCACGCTGTCCCGCTGGAAGTACACGCTGCCGTCCATCCGCAGTGTGTTCACCCCGCCGGTGTGGTAGCTGCGGCTGGTGACCACCGCGTAGGTGGGCAGCGTGACCGACCGCCCTTCCCGCATCGAGTTGAAGTCGACGTCGTACGTCACCCCGCCGCTGGCGAACGGCACCCGCGTGTTCGGCGGGAAGGTGGTGGTGAACCCGGTCTGGTGGGCGCGGGCGTCCACCCACTCGGTGTGCCCGCTGTCGGTCTTGAACTCGCCGGTGGTGAAGTACGCCGTCACCTCGGCCGGGGTGTTCGGTACGGCCGCCCCGACCGCGGCCGGATTGCCGCCGTCCCGCCAGTATGGCGTGAACGCCTTCACCTCCGCCGCCCCCAGGGTGTTGCTCAGCCCGTCGGTGATGTCGCCCACCCGGCCGGGGCGGTTCAGCTTGAACACCCCGTCGCCCACCCCGGTCGGCGGCTGGTACACGTGCCACAAGCCAGCGTTGAACGCATAATTCAGCGGGTAGTGGACGAACTTCGGGCCGTCGGGACGCTCGCGGTCGTTCACCTCGCTCGGGCAGAGGAGGAACGGCACCCGCACCTTCGCCACCTGGGGTTGCGCGCTGATGGGGAGGGTGTAGTCGATCAGGCGGTGCAGGTTCTCCTGCTCGCAGTACGGCAGGAGGCGGGTGTGCGCGCTCCAGTACACGCTCGCGCCGGCGGTCTGGTAGTCGCCCAGCGGGGGGAACGTGCCGGTGGCACTCTCGTGGTGGTGAAGGGCGAGACCGATCTGGTGCAAGTTGTTCTGGCACTTCAGCCGGGCGGCGGCCTCCCGCACCTTCTGCACGGCGGGCAGCAAGAGGCCGATGAGGATGGCGATGATGGCGATCACCACCAGCAACTCGATCAGCGTGAAGGCACTTCGACGAGGCATGCGACGACTCCCGAGGGGCGGAGTCGCAGGGTACGACTCGGGTCGAGCCGGGTCGAATGAAGAGTCGGAGAAACCTGTGGCGGGCCGGGCGTCACCCGGTCGCCGTCAGCCGCGCCCGCAGCACCTTGTAGTCGGTCTTGCCCGTGCCCAGCACGGGGATCTTGTCCACCTTCGTCACGCCGTCGAGCCGCATCACCCCGCGGAAGCCCTCCTTTTGCAGCACCGCGTTCGCATCCCGGATCGTCACGTCTACGGTGGTGAACAGCACTACGGTGCGGCCGTCGGGCGTCTCGATCCCTTCCACGGCCACCCGCGGGCCTTCTTCGGTCGGCGGGTACAGCTTGGCGAACGGCTCCTCCAGCGCGGGCAGCGAGATCATTTCCCCGCCGGCCTTCAGGAAGCGTTTCAGCCGCCCGTGGAAGGTGATGTACCCGTCCGGGGCGACGGCCACCAGGTCGCCGGTCATGTACCACGTGGTGCCGTTCTCGTGCTTGAGCGGCGACGGGCCGTCGTACCCGATGTAGCCGGGGAACACGTTCGGCCCGCTCACTTCCAGCAGGCCCATCGTCCCCTGCGGCACCGGCTGCCCGCTGTCCACGTCCAGAATCCGCACGCTCATTCCCGCCGGCGGCTTGCCGATGGTGCCCGGCTGCGTGGCGTCCGGCGGGTTGAACGTGACGATCGGCGCGCACTCGGTGATGCCGTACCCCTCCACCACCGTCGCGTTCGGGGTCAGCCGCTTCGCCTTCTCGAAGAGGGAGTCCGGGCACTTCTCGGCCCCGACCACGAGCATCTTGAGCGAGTGCAACTCGGTCCCCGTCGCCTTGTCCAGGATGTACCCCAGGAAGGTGGGCGTGCCGGCGATGATGGTGGGTTTGTACGCGGCCACCTTCCGCACCAGCCCGCCGGCGTCGGTCGGGTCGGGGTGGTGCAAAATCTTGATGCCGGACAGCAGCGGCAGCAGCGCGGTGACGGTGTGCCCGAAGCTGTGGAACAGCGGCAGGAAGCCGAGGATGGCGTCGGCCCGCGTGACGTACAGGGCGGGGATGGTCATCCGCATGTTGCTCAGCACGTTGGCGTGCGTGAGCGGCACCGCCTTCGGGGCCTTCTCGCTGCCGGACGTGAACAGCACCACCGCCGGGGCGTTCGGGTCGCGCACGGCGTGCTTGAGCGCCGCCGCCTGTGCCAGCGCCGGGAACAGCTTCTGGTGCAGCAGGGTGCGGATCGCCTCGAACTTGCCGATCAACTTCCGCACCTCTTCCAGGTACGCGAACTCCACGCCCGGCACGCTCAGGTGCGTGCGGTCGATGAACACCTTCGACGTGACCACCCGCTTCAGGCCCATCAGCTTGACGGCGTGGTCCAGGTTGGTCGGCCCGGTCGTCCAGTTCAAAATGACCGGCAGCTTGCCCGCCAGGTGCAGCGCCAGCAGGGCCACATCCCCGCCCACGCTCGCCGGCAGCATCAGCCCGACGTTCGGCTCGGGGAACTGGCGGAACCGCTCCGCCAGCAGTCGCGCGCCGAGCAGCATCCGCTCGTAGGTGACGACGCCGGCGATGTCGTCGGCCGCCGCCGCGTCCTTCGGGTGCTTCAGGCACCGCCGCACGAACGCCTCCGCCACCGTGTCGCCGAGGATGAGCATGTCGCCGGTGTCGGACGGCGGCTGGAACCACACCTTCGGCGGCGGCTTCGCCGGCCCCTTCGCCGCCAGGCCCGCGCCGATGGCCCACAGCGCGCCGATCCTTTGCGGCACCTGATCCCCACTGAACCCGAACCGCTGTTCCACCTGGAGGGTGATGTCCATGCCGTCCAGGCTGTCGAGGCCCAGGTCGAGGAACGTCGTCTCGGCGCGGTTCTCCTCCTCGGTCAGGGGCCGCTTGAGCTTGTCGGCGATCAGGTCGGCGACGGCCTGCTTCACCTCCGGCTTGACGGCCGACAGGTCGAGAGTCGGATCGACGTGCGGCGGGGGGAAGTCGTGCCCGCGGGGGCCGAAGGCGAAGTGGTATGGGACGAACGTCGGCAGCTCGCCCGGCCACACGCCCCCGCCGCCGTCGGGCGTCGGCACGGCCTCGCCCGCGTCCCGCCGCTGCTCGCTCTCGGCCGCGGCTTCGGCGTTCGGCGACGCGGTGTCCGCCTCGTACCACTCGTCCAGCCAGGCGTTGATGGCGTCGCGGGTGGCTTCCGGCCGCTCGGCGGCGGTGAACGCCTCGAGCGCCATCGTCACCTTCCGCCGCGGGGTGAAGAAGGCCAGGTTGGAGAGCAGGATGAGCCAGCCCCTGACGAGCATGCCGAAGACCGGCTGGAGCGGCCCCTGGTACGCCCACGAGAACCAACTGCCCCACAGCCCGCGGGTGCGGACGAGCACGACGGTGGTGTTCGGGGCCATGGCCAGCACGTCCGACACCGCCCGCACCCCGCCCATCCGCTCGACGCCGTCGCGGGTGAGCCGGCCGCTCGGCCAGAGGAGCACGTTGTCGCCCGCCTTGAGCGCGTCGGCGATGCGGGTGGCGGCGTCGGCCGCCCGCTTGGCCGCGTCCGCGCTCGCCTTCTCCATGTCGGGCACTTTGATCGTCCGCAGGATGGCGGCCATGGTGCCGAGCACGGGGTCGCCGAAGTTGATCTCGTTCGCCACCGGGCGGGCGTCGAACAGCGGCCACAGGTGGACGATCACGGTCGGCGGGTCGGTGAACCCGATGTGGTTGGGCAGGATGAGGTACGGGCCGGGCTTGGCCAGCACCTCCGCTTTGCCCTTCACGCGGACGGAGTAGCGGAGCGCGAGCACGCAGCGGGCGAGCAGCCAGCCGACACAACGGATGAGACGCAGCACGGGGCAACCCTCGCCGGACTGAGGGAGAAGATACGAATTCCCTCGGCCCAGTTTGGAAGCGAGCGACCGTGCGGAGTGCGACACGCCTGACGGGGGAAAACATCGGGAGCAGGCGGGTGACGCTGTGGAACACCGCCCGTCCGGTGTCACACCCGCCATTCTTCCCCTTCGCGCCGTCCCCCCGCTTTGCTATCCTCACCCCACATTTGCTCATTTGTTCACTGCCGGGTTCCCACGATGGCCGACGCCGCCAAGTTCGCCCACCTGCACCTGCACACGCACTACAGCCTGCTCGACGGGTTCAACCGCATCCCGCAGCTGGTGGAGCAGACGAAGAAACTGGGCATGAACGCGGTGGCGATCACCGACCACGGCAACCTGTACGGGGCCATCGAGTTCTACGAGGCGTGCAAGAAGGGCGGCATCAACCCGATCATCGGGTACGAGGCGTACCTCGCGCCGAACCACCGCTCGGAGAAGACGAAGAGCGGCGGCGGCAGTGGCGAGGCGAGCACGCACCTGACGCTGCTGGCGAAGAACCGCACCGGCTTTTACAACCTGATCAAGCTGAGCAGCATCGCCTTCCTGGAAGGCTTCTACTACAAGCCGCGGAACGACCGCGAGGTGCTGGAGAAGCACAGCGAGGGGCTGATCTGCCTGAGCGGGTGCCTGGCCGGGCAGTTCAACCAGCACATCCTGGCCGACCGCATTCCGGAGGCGGAGAAGCTGGCCAAGTACTTCGCCAAGACCTTCAAGAACAACTTCTACATCGAGATCCAGAACAACGGGCTGAGCCTGCAAGACCAGTGTACGCCCGTGGCGGCGGAGATCGCCGAGAAGATCGGCGTGCCGCTCGTGGCCACCGCCGACGCCCACTACCTGTGCGCGTCCGACGCCATCTCCCACGACATCTACTTCTGCATCAACACCAAGCGGCTGCACGACCCGCGGAAGAAGACGTACCCCGAAGAGAAGATGCCCAACCCGTACTACGTGCGGTCACCGCAGGACATGTACAAGCTGTTCCCCGACTACGCCGACGCTGTCGCCCGCACGCAGCAGATCGCCGACGGCGTGGACATCCAGCTCAGTTTCGACAAGCGGAACTTCCCGGTGTTCAAAAGCCCGCGGGGGCTGACGGCGGACGACTACCTCCGCGAACTGGTGCTGCGAGGCATCACCGAGCGGTACGGCGACACGCCGGCGAAGGCGGTGTTCGACCGCATGGAGATCGAACTCGATGTCATCTCGCACATGGGGTACTCGGCGTACTTCCTGATCGTGTGGGACTTCGTGAAGTACGCGCGGGACCGCGGCATCCGCAGCACCGCCCGCGGGTCGGGCGTCGGCGCGATCGTGGCGTACACCCTTTACATCAGCCACGTCTGCCCGCTCGAATACGACCTGCTGTTCGAGCGGTTCCTCGACAAGAGTCGCAAGGAGCCGCCGGACATCGACATCGACTTCGACCAGGACCGCCGCGAGGAGGTGATCCTGTACGTGAAGGAGAAGTACGGGCACAAGAGCGTGGCGCAGATCGGCACGTTCGGCACGCTCGGGGCGAAGGCGGCACTGAAGGACGTGGGGCGGGTGCTCAGCATCCCCCTGGAGCGCGTCAACTTCATGTGCAAGCTGGTGCCCATGAAGGGGGCCATCTCGCTGGAACTGAAGGACGCGATGGGCGTGCCCGACTTCAAGCGGGAGTACGACACCGACCCGACCGCCCGCCACTGGATCGACGTGGCCATGAAGCTGGAAGGCATGAACCGCAACGTCGGCACGCACGCCGCCGGGGTGGTGATCGCCAGCGGCGACATCACGGATTACGTGCCGGTGCAGAGGGTGATGCAGAAGATCACCACCGACGACGGTGAGAAGGTGGCCGGCGAAGTGGTGGTGACGACCCAGTGGGAGATGGGCGTCGTCGAGAAGGTCGGCATGCTCAAGATGGACTTCCTCGGCCTCCGCAACCTGACGATGCTCGACAACACGGTGAAGCTGATCAAGAAGACCCGCGGCCTCGACGTGGTGCCCGAGGCGCTGCCGCTCGACGACGAGCAGACGTACAAGCTGCTCCAGAAGGGGGACGCGAAGGGGGTGTTCCAACTGGAAAGCGACGGCATGCGGCGGCTGCTGATGGCGATGAAGCCGGACAACATCCGCGACCTGATCGCCGTGCTGGCGCTGTACCGCCCCGGCCCGCTCGAGAGCGGCATGGTCGAGAACTACATCAACCGCAAACACGGCCGGGAGAAGTTCACCTACGAACACCCGGTGCTGGAGGAGGTGCTCGGTGAGACGTATGGCGTGCTGTGCATCCACGAGGACACGCGGGTGGCAATGGCGGACGGGTCGGAGAAGCCGATCCGCGAGGTGCGCGCCGGCGAGCGTGTCCAAAGCCTGAACGTCCGCACACGACAGTTCGAGGCGAAGGGGTGTGAGGGGTGCGGGCCGACCCGGCGTGAGGGCGGTGTGCGGGTGACGTTGGAGAACGGGTTCAGCGTCGTCCTCACCACCGACCACCCGCTCCGCACATGGGACGGGTGGACCGAAGCTGGCCAACTGCGTGTGGGGGAGTCCCTGGTGGCAGTGCCGGCCCACGCGCCGCAGGAGTGCCCGACCGAAGCCGAGTTGGCCGCCTGGCTCGGGTCGGACGAGGTGGTCGCGTACCTGCTCGGCTTCCTCACCGGCGACGGGTGCCTGACGGGTTCGGGCGTGACCATCGCCACCGGCACCGAACCGCAGCACCGCAGGCTGTGCGACTGGCTGGCCGAACACCTGCCCGCCCTCAACCGGCACGAGTACCACCACACCCGCAGTTGGTACGTCACCGTCTCGCACCCGGACCTGCTGAACGACCCGGCCCACGGCAACCGCAAGACCCGTTTCCACCACCTGCTCGACACCCTCGGGTTGAAGTGCAAGGCGACGGAGAAGCGGGTGCCGGCCGTCCTCTTCCGGTGCCCGGCGGCGGTCCGCGGGGCGTACCTCGCCGGCCTGTTCGACTCCGACGGCTGTTTCGCCGAAGGCGCTCAGGGTGTCGGGGTCGCCTTCCTCACCACCGCTTCGCCCGAACTGCGGCAGGACGTCCGCCGCCTGTTCCAGCTCCAGGGCATTCTTTGCACCCTGTACCCGCAGCGGGTTCAGGTGTGGGGCGTCGCCCAACTCCGCGACGCGATCGAGCCGTATTTGGTGCTCAAACAGTTCCCGGCCAAATGTCCGAGCGGGTCGAAGATCGGGTGGGTGCCACGGGCAGAACTCCTGGCGGCCGTCTTGCCCGGCGAGACCGGCCGTGCGTTCGAGCTACGAACTGGCATTCAGCGGAGCGGGCTGAGGCGGTCGTTAGCCGTCGTCACCTCACAGACGGCGAGCAAAGCCGGCATCGACCTGGGCGACGTGCGGTATCTGAAAGTGCGTTCCGTCGAACCGGTCCCCGACCAACAGTTCTACGGCATCTCGGTGGCCGACCACCACAACCTGATCGCCAACGGGATCGTGGTTAAGAACTGCTACCAAGAACAAATCATGCGAATCTTGAACCGCCTGGGCGGGATCGAGCTGAGCAAGAGCTACGCGGTCATCAAGGCGATCAGCAAGAAAATCCCGGAGAAGATCGAAGCCGGTCGGGCCGACTGGATGAAGGGGTGTGCCGACCGCGGCGTCAGCACCGAAGTGGCGACGGACATCTTCGAGAAGATCGTCTTCTTCGCGGGCTACGGGTTTAACAAGTCACATACGGCGGCGTACGCCCAGATCGGGTACCAGACGGCGTACCTGAAGACGCACTACACGGCCGAGTTCATGGCCGCGCTGCTGTCGAGTGAGATCGACGAGGGGAACAAGCGCGACCTGATGGTCGATCACATCGCCGACGCCCGCCGGCTGGGCGTCGAGGTGGAAGCGCCGAACGTCAACAAGGGGCAGCCCGACTTCGACGTGGTGAACGGCAAGATCGTGTTCGGCCTGACGGCGCTGAAGGGGCTGGGCCGCGGGGCGTCCGAAGAGGTGGTGGACGCCCGCGAGAAGGGCGGGGCGTACCGCGACCTGTTCGACTTCTGCGACCGCGTCGACCTGCGGGTGGTGAAGGCCGGCCAGATCGAGAAGCTGATCAAGGGCGGGGCGATGGACTGCTTCGGCAAGGACAAGCGGAACGCCATGATGCACGCCCTGCCGCGGGCGGTGGCCGCGGCCGAAGAGAAGCTGGTGGACAAGCGGCGGGGGCAGAAGAGCATGTTCGAACTGTTCGACCCCGACGGCGGAGACGACGCCCAGCCCGGCGGGCTGCCGTTCGCCGACGCGCTGCCCGACGTGCCCGAGTGGCCCGACCTGGAGAAGCTGAAGTTCGAGAAAGAGGTGCTCGACTTCTACATGAGTTCGCACCCGCTCGCCCAGTACGACGAGCAACTGCGGCGGTTCCGCAGCGCCGACGCCGTGCAGTGCGCGAAGATGAAAGCCGGCACCGAGGTGCGGCTGGCCGGCATGGTGATCGAGGTGGTGCCCAAGCTGGTGAGCAAGGGCAAGAACGCCGGCAACCGCTGGGCCATCGTGCGGATCGAAGACTTCAGCGGGGCGGTCAAGTGCATCCTGTGGTCGGACCAGTTCCAGCGGTTCGGCGACGTGGTGAAGGCGGACGCGATCCTGCTGTTCGACGGCAAGGTGGAGTGGCGGGAAGGGTCGGGCGAGCCGGACGTGATCGTGGACCGGGTGATGACAATGGACGAGGCGAAGGCCGACCTGACCCGCGGGCTGGTGCTGCGGATGAAGTACCGCACCGACGACGACGGCCGGCAGACGTTCGAGAGTGTGGGGAAGATCCTGAAGAAGGCGAGGGGGGTGTGCCCGGTCTACCTGACGGTGAGCGACGCCGGCGGGCGGGCGGCGCAGTTCAAGCTGAGCCAAGATTTCTTCGTCAACCCGACGCAAGTGGCCGTCGAGCAGTTGGAAATGATCCTCGGCCCGGGGTCGGTGCTGTTCACCAGCCGGTAATGGTTCGGGCGAGCGGCGGCCGTCAGGCCGCTGTTCCGCGGTGAACCCTCGGGTGGTGCGACCCAGGCGGCTCACGCCGCCGGTTCACCAACAGCGGCCTGACGGCCGCCGCTCGCCCGGTCAATACCGCCCGCCATTCCCCAAGGGGTCGTCGGCGATGCTGTTGTACACGCCAAACACGCTCATCGCGATGCTGAAGATGCAGGCGATGACCATCAGGGCGACCAGTCCGTACACCACGTACCCGGCGATCTGCGCGAGCAACTTCGTCCGGCGGATGGCCTCCTCGCGGTACTGCTCGGCCGCCCGCGCCATCACCTCGCTGATCTGCCCGCTCTGCTCGCCGATCTGCACCTGATCCAGGAACTCGGCCGGGAACAGTGCCCCGCCGACGGCGGCGAGCGCCTTGGCGATCTTCTTCCCCTTCCGCACCACGCCGGCGGTGGCGTCGGCGTGCTTCATGTAGGCGTTGTTGCTCGTCGCCTGGAAGCTGCTGAACACCGCCTTGTCGGCCCGCATCCCGGCCTCGTGCGTCATGCTTAGTGCGAGGCTGAACCGCTGGAGGGCGAACGAGCGGTAGCACGCCTGCAAGCCGGGGATCTTGATGCCGAACGCCTCCACCTTCTGCTTCAAGTCGTCGTTGTC
>JANNQE010001236.1:0-1670 GCA_031441625.1 Planctomycetia bacterium | reverse complement strand
CGGGCGGCACTGGTTCGCGTGTGCCGCCCGGCAGGCGGCACCTACTTCGCGGGTTTCGCTCCGGGCATGGCCCGGAACGGGTTGTCTTGCTCGAGCGGCAACTGGAAGGCGTCGGCCACGGTCGTCATGTAGTGGCAGCGGGCGGCCCACCAGAGCACCTGCCACGCCTTGTCTCGGCCCAGTTCTTTTTCCAGCTTACTCACGTCGGCGTCGGTGATCGCCCACGGCTCGGTCGCCTGCTTGCGGATGAAGGCGTAGGCCGCCTTGTCCGCCGCCGTCTCCCCGCCCGCCGCCAGCGTGCGGGTCTTCTCGGCCACCGTCTCGGCGCTCATCCCCGCGACCGCGAGGAGCATTTCGCAGTGGCCCATTCAGTAGAAGCAGTTCAGCGCGTCGGTCACCACCCAGAAGATGGAGTTGCCGGACACGCCGTCCAACCCCGACTCCTGGCGAAAGGCGTTGGCCGTGTCGAACCAGGCGTCGGTCAGTTCCGGCTGGTGCCAGTAGCACACGCGGCTCCAGATGATGCCGTTCTGCCACAGGGCCGGGTGGCCCTTGCCCAGCCGTTTGGTCACGTCCTCGGTCGTCGGCACGGCGATTCGGCCCGGCCGCTTCTTTTGCTCGTCCAGTTTCGTTCGCGCCAGTGTCCAGTCGGCGGTCGGCTTGGTTTTGGTGGTCAGTTCCGGCGGGTCGGTCGGCGTCCCGTGGGCGGCTGGCTTGGGTCGGCCGAACTTGACCGTCACCGGCGCGGGTACGCCACCCGGCTCTGGCGACACGTTCAGCGCGAGCAGCACCCGGTCTTGAAAGCCGGCGTGGGCGAGCAGGGCGACGAGGGCGACCACCCGCTCGTCGCCGAGCAGTTCGACCAGCCGCTTCACCTCGGCGTCGCTCACCCGGCTGGCGGCCAGCATCATCTTGCGGGCGAAGGCGGTCCCCAGGCGGTCCACCTCGGGCAACTTGTCCGGCGCCTTCATCAGCACGGCGAGGTCGGCGGTGGGGCCGGCCGCCCGGCGGTAGTCGGCCTCGGCCATCGCCTTGGCGTACTCGCAGCGGTTGGCATCCGCGGCGGCCCACCGGACGACGGCGCGGATGCGGGCGTCCAGCCGGTCGCCGGTGCGGTGGGCCGCGTCTACTTCCAACATGCGGGCGGTGGTGATCGGCTGCCAGCCGGCCATCGCCCGCGCCCACACGGGGAGCGGTTCGGCCTTTTCAGGTGCGTCGGGCAGTTTCTTCCACGCCACGTCGTTGGCCAGCGGGGTGAGCCGCGGGGTTGCGTCGGCGGCCACGGCAAGCCCTCCGAAGATCAGGGAATACACGCAGACGGCGAGAACGGGTCGGGTCATCCGGGGTCCTCCGAGATCAGGTCGTTCACGCGCCCGGCGCGCCGAGTCGGGCGAAATCGTGCCAGAAGCCGGGGTACGTCTTCGCCACGCAGCCGGGGTTGCGGATGACGACACCCGGCACCTTCAGCCCCACGAGTGCCAGGCTCATGGCCATGCGGTGGTCGTTGTAGGTGTCGACGGCACACCCGGTGAGCGGGCGGGGGGTGATGCGAAGGCCGTCGGGATACTCTTCGACTTCCGCACCCAGCTTCCGCAGTTCGGTGGCAACCGCCGCGATGCGGTCGGTCTCCTTGTGCCGGATGTGGGCGACGTTGCGGATGGTGGTCGGCC
>JANNQE010001235.1:0-5490 GCA_031441625.1 Planctomycetia bacterium | reverse complement strand
CTGCTTTCGCATCGCCTCTGGCCCCTCGCTTGCGCGTCGGGCTAACAGGTCGAACGGTGTGCAAAGCTTCCGATCTTGTCCGCATCGCCTCTGGCCCCTCGCTCGCGCGTCGGGCTAACAGGGGTACGCGCCGCCGCGGCGGTCGCCCCACCAACCGCTACAGCCGTTGCCGGTTCGCCCGCAAACTCGGCCGATCCGTTCTAGTTCCTCACGCCCGCCGGCGTACTCTGGCTGCATGGCCACACGCTCCGCCCCTGCCGTCTCGCCCGCCCCTGCCGCCCCCGCCCAACCGGCCCCGTGGCTCGGCGAACAGGATTTGTACCTGTTCAACGAGGGCAGTCACGTCCGCATGTACGACAAGTTCGGCGCCCACCCAGTCGCCGGCGGCACGCACTTCACCGTCTGGGCGCCGAGCGCCCGGTACGTGTCGGTGGTCGGCAACTTCAACGGCTGGGACCGCGGGGCGCACCCGCTGACGATGGTCGGCGAGTCCGGGGTGTGGCACGCCTTCGTGCCGGGCGATCACGTCGGGCAGGTGTACAAGTACCACGTCGCCAGCCAGTTCCACGGGTACGCGGTGGACAAGACCGACCCGTTCGCCGTCATGTGTGAGGTGTCGCCGAAGACCGCCGGCGTGGTGTGGAAGCTCGACTACCAGTGGAACGACGCCGAGTGGATGAAGACGCGGAAGGCGAAGATCGCCCACGACGCCCCGGTGAGCATCTACGAGATGCACGTCGGCTCGTGGATGCGGCACGCCACCACGCACCACTCGTACAGCTACCGCGAGTTGGCCCCGAAGCTGGCCGAGTACGTCAAGAAGCTCGGCTTCACGCACGTCGAGCTGCTGCCGATCACCGAGCACCCGTACTACGCGAGTTGGGGGTATCAGACGACCGGCTACTTCGCCCCGACCAGCCGCTACGGCACCCCGCAAGACCTGATGTACCTGATCGACACCCTGCACCAGCACGACATCGGCGTCATCCTCGACTGGGTGCCGAGCCACTTCACCACCGACGAACACGGCCTGGCCTACTTCGACGGCACGCACCTGTACGAGCACGCCGACCCGCGACAGGGCTACCACCCCGACTGGGGCAGCTACATCTTCAACTACGGCCGGCACGAGATCCGCAGCTTCCTCATTTCGAGCGCCCTGTTCTGGCTGGAGAAATACCACATCGACGGCCTGCGGGTGGATGCCGTGGCGAGCATGTTGTACCTGGACTACAGCCGCAAGCAGGGGCAGTGGATCCCGAACAAATACGGCGGGCGGGAGAACCTGGAGGCCATCGACTTCCTGCGGCGGTTCAACACGGAGGTGTACGGCCAGTTCCCGGACGTGCAGACGTTCGCCGAGGAGAGCACCAGCTACCCGATGGTGTCGCGGCCGACGTACCTGGGCGGCCTGGGCTTCGGGTACAAGTGGGACATGGGCTGGATGCACGACACGCTCAAGTACATGCAGCGGGACCCGCTGCACCGTAAGTGGCACCACAACGAACTCACCTTCCGAATGCTCTACGCCTTCCAGGAGAGCTTCATCATGCCGCTCTCGCATGATGAAGTCGTCCACGGGAAAGGCCCGCTGTGGGACAAGATGGCCGGCGACGAGTGGCAGAAGTACGCCACCCTGCGGGCGCTGTTCGCGTACATGTTCGCCATGAGCGGGAAGAAGCTGCTGTTCATGGGGGCGGAGATCGCCCAGCGGCAGGAGTGGCGGCACGACGGCGAGCAGGACTGGCACCTGCTGCAACACGCCCCGCACGCCGGCGTGATGCAGACGGTGGCCGACCTGAACAAGCTGTACCGCGCCGAACCCGCGCTGCACGAACTGGACACCTCGCCGGACGGGTTCGAGTGGGTGGACGCCGACGACGCCGACGCCAGCGTGTACACGTTCCTCCGCAAGCCGAAGACGGGCACCACCCGCATCCTGTGCCTGCTCAACTTCACCCCGCTGCCGCGGACCGGCTACCGGGTGGGCGTGCCGGGGCCGGGCTACTGGCGGGAGGTGTTGAACACCGACGCTGCGGTGTACTGGGGCGGGAACGTGGGCAACAACGGCGGGGTGCAGGCCGAAGCGGTGCCGTGCCACGGCCGCCCGTACTCGGTGGTGCTCACCGTGCCCCCGCTCGCCGGGCTGTTCCTGAAGGGCGAAGTCGTCGGTTAGCCGCGAGCCAACGGCGAGCGCGGAGGAGGACTCACGGTGAACGGGTGGAACGCCCAATACCCCACCGATGCGGCCGGCCGGCAGCTGTTGGCGGATGAACTCACGGCGGCGGGGTGGACACCGACACAAGGCCGGCAGCACTTTGACCGCGACAAGATCGGTCGGATGGCACACGCGATGGCGGACGACACGTTCGACTGGAACCGTGCGAGCCTTCAACCCGTGATTCTCGGTCCGAATGGCGAAGTGCTCGGTGGTCACCACCGGGTGGTCGCAGCCCACTTGGCGGGAATTGATTTGACTGCCGTGCTCGGCCCGCGTCCACAAGTTCAGCGGTTGCCGATCAACTACCGTCCGGTGTTCGATTGGGCCGATGTCCTGCCCGAGGTATCATGAAAGCGGAGGTGCAGTATGGGCGCGGAATCCTACCTTGTCCGATTGAGCGGAAGCGGTGCTACGCTCGCCGACGTTCGGGCAGCCTTGGCCGATCTGCCCGGCGTGACGCCCGATTCGGGAATGCTGCCGTCGTGCGAATACTTCGTCTGCGAATACCAGGGCGGGGTGTTCGAGATGGAATTGTCGGATCGTTCGCCCCCGGTCGTGTCGGTCCGGTTCACCCTCGCACACCCGCCGACGGTGGACGCCACGTTCCTTGCGCTGGTCCGTCAGTTGATGACCGACACCGGGCTGCGGGTGCGAGTGCTTTCAGACCACGCCTCCGCCGAATACGACCTCGCCCATTTCGACCACTTCTCCGCCGCTGTGCTGTCGGACATCGCAAGGGAGCGGCGGCTTTGGATCGGCATGTTCGGTCCCGAAACGCTCGCCGCTTCCACCGCCGAGGTATTCGAACGGATCATTCTCCCGCGGTGTGAGCCGACACCCGCCCTCAAGGTCTCCCGATGAACCGCCCGCCCAACCCGTTCGGCAAGCCGCCGTTCCCGCCGAAGCCGTTCAAGCTGAAGCCCGTCAACCCGAAACCGCGTGCGGTCGGCAAGGACTACGCCGCCGAGGCTGAACTGTACTGCCGCACGAGTAGTACGCGGGTGCTCGACGAGTACATCGAACGGCTGCGGAAGCAATTGGAGGTCGCCGAGGCGATCCGTGCCGAGCGGAAGGTGGTGGAGACGAAGTTCGAGAAGATGACGGTCGCGGAGTTGGAGACGGTCGTCGCCGCCGGGGTGCCGGGGCCGGAACTGTCCGTCGCGCAGATGGTGCTGACCGCCCGCAAGCCCAAGGCGGTACTGCCGAAGAAGACGATGCCGCCGAAGCCCGCCCGCCGCCCGCCGCCACCACGCCCCGCCGGGCCGGGTGGCCCGCCCTGGCGCAAAGGTGGCCCGAACTGACTGAGGGGTGTGCCGTGGATATTCGTCGCGTCGGTTCACAGCCGTCCGGGAAGGGGCCGGCGGACTACTTCACCGGCACCGTCCGCATCGACCCGCTGTTCCCGGCCTCCGCCCCGGCGCGGGCGGTCGGGAACAGCGTCACGTTCGAGCCGGGTGCCCGCACGGCGTGGCACACGCACCCGCTCGGCCAAACGCTGATCGTCACCGCCGGCGTCGGCCTGGCCCAGCGGTGGGGCGGGCCGGTGGAGACGATCCGCCCCGGCGACGTGGTCTGGTTCCCACCGGGTGAGAAGCACTGGCACGGCGCCGGGCCGACCACCGCCATGACCCACACCGCCATCCAGGAAGTGCTCGACGGCAAGACCGTCGAGTGGCTGGAACACGTCTCGGACGAGCAGTACGCGGGCTGACCGATGCACCCACCGAACGCAGCCGCCGCCCCCACGTTGAGCGCCCGCTGACCGCGGGCCGGGGACGCATCATCGCCTTCTCACTGCCCCGCCGTAAGACAGTCTCCGCCACCTTCTCCCACCCACCGGAGATCCGAACTCATGACCCCCCGCCTCGCCCTGCTCGCCGCCGTGGTGTGCGGCTCGCTCGCCACCGCCGCCGATTGGCCCGCCTTCCGCGGGCCGAACCGCGATGGCCTGTCCCCCGAAACCGGCCTGCTCCAGCAGTGGCCCAAAGAAGGGCCGAAACAGGTGTGGACGGCCAAGAACCTGGGCCTCGGCTTCGGCACCCCGTCGGTCGCCGACGGCAAGATCTTCGGCATCGGCACCCGCGACGGGAAAGACGGGGTGTGGGCGCTGAAGGAGTCCGACGGGTCCGAGGTGTGGTTCACCCCGTTCGCCGACCCCACCAAGGTGCGGAACAATACGAACGGCCCGGGCGGCACGCCGACGTACCACGACGGCAAGGTGTACGCTGTCAGCCTGGGCGGCACGCTGGTCTGTCTGGACGCCGAAAAGGGGAAGGAGCAGTGGAAGAAGAGCTACGTGACCGACTTCGGTGGGAAGGTGCCGGCGTGGGGGTACAACGACTCCCCGCTGGTGGACGGCGACAAGCTCATCTGCGCCCCGTGCGGGGGCAAGGCGGCGGTGGTCGCCCTCAAGTTGAAGGACGGCGAGGTGGTGTGGAAGACGGACGCCGGCACGATCGGCGACGGGGCCGGGTACTCGTCGCCGCTGAAGGCCACGTTCAACAAGGTGCCCATGTATGTGGTGCTTCTCGGCGACAAGGCTGGGGTGGTGGGCGTGAGTGCCGAGACGGGCAAGGTGCTGTGGCAGTACACGGGCAAGGCGGCCGCCGGCGGGGTGGCGCAGATCCCCATCCCCATCGTAAAGGACGACAAGGTGTGGGTGTCGTGCAGCTACGGCGGCGGGGCGGCCCTGCTGCAAATCGTGCCGAAGGGGACGGACGGGTTCGAGGTGAAGGAACTGAAGGCGTACAAGATCGACGCGCTGAACAACCACCACGGCGGGATGGTGCTGGTGGGCGACCACGTGTACTTCGGACACGGGCGGAACGACGGCAACCCGGTGTGCGTCGACTTCAAGACGGGCGAAATCAAGTGGGGGCCGGAGAAGAACGCGGCCGGCGGGTCGAGGTCGGCGGCGGTGCTGGCGGCCGACGGGCGGCTCATCTTCCGGTACGAGAACGGAGTCATGGTGCTGATCGAACCGAACCCGAAAGAGCTGAAGGTGGTGTCGTCGTTCAAGCTGCCGAAGGCCGACCAACCGCAGCCGCACGATAAGAGCTGGCCGCACCCGGTGATCGTGAACGGCAAACTGCTCGTCCGCGACCAGACGGTCATGTACTGCTACGACGTGAAAGAGAAGAAGTGACCGGCGTTCCTGCGCGGTGAACCGGCGGCGTGAGCCGCCTGGGTTTTGTGTGCAGGGAGTGTGCAAGCGCGGCGCAAAAGTGAATGTCAGTCGGGTCGTGATTTGCCCGTAGGACAGGGGAGGG
>JANNQE010001234.1:0-2858 GCA_031441625.1 Planctomycetia bacterium | reverse complement strand
CCGGCGACCCTCAACCGCCTTCCGGCGGTGAGCTTCCCGCTGCTTCCATTCCGCACTCCGCACTCCGCACTCCGCACTCGACGCTCCCTCCCCTGTTCGTGCTGTCCGGGCCGAGCGGGGCGGGCAAATCGACGGTGGTGGACGAGGTGCTGAAGGCGTGCCGGTTCCCGCTGCGGCGGGCAGTCACCGCCACCACCCGCGACCCGCGGCCGGGCGAGACGCCGGGGGTGGACTACCACTTCTGGCCGCGGTCGCGGTTCGAAGAGGGGATCGCCGGCGGCGAGTTACTCGAGTACGCCCTCGTCCACGGGCACGACTACTACGGCACCCCGCGGACGGAAGTGAACGACCCGCGGCTGGGCGGGTGGGGCGTGCTGCTCGTGATCGACGTGCAGGGGGCGGCGGCCGTGCGGCGGCACTACCCCGGCGACCACGTGTCGGTGTTCCTGGACGTGCCGGGGGCGGCCGAACTGGAGCGCCGCCTGCGGGCACGCGGCACCGAGGGCGACGACAAGATCGCCCGCCGGCTGGCGTCGGCCGAGCGGGAGATGGCCCGCGCCGGCGAGTTCGACGTGCGGGTGGTGAACGACACCGTGCCGGCCGCCGCCGCCGACCTGCTCCGCATCATTGACACCGAGTTCACACAACGGGGGTTTGCGTCATGCTCGACGAACTGAAGGAAGAGGAGATCGTGAACAAGGTGGGCGGGCGGTTCAAGCTGTCCACGCTCATCCAGAAGCGGATGGTGGCGCTGAACACCGGCGCTCCGCCACTGGTGGACATCCGCACGACCGACAAGCTGCAAATCGTGGTGCAGGAGATCTTGCAGGACAAGATCTTCCTGGACATGACGGGCAACCTGCAAACGGCCGAGGGCGACTACACCGGCAACGTGCTGAACAACCTGTCGGCGGACGACTGACGTGGCGGTGGAACCGGGAACGGAGTGACCGGGTGTGTCGGAATTCACGCGGTCACTCCGTTCCCGGTTCCAGTCGCCCCCGAACCCCGGCCGCGCCGCCCGCGTACCGACTGCGAGAGTCCTCCCGCGGGTGTTTCCCATGGCCGACGCCCCCAAGTTGAACAGCGCGACCGACGCCACCGCCGGCCGGTACGCCACCCTCTCCTGGCTGGCCGTGCTGGCCCTGGTGATGGCCGCCCTGTTCGTCGCCCTGCTGGTGTGGTTGGCCTACGAGGCGTACTCGGCCGGCCAGCCGCTGTTCCAGTGGTGGCTGTTCGTGTTCCCGCTGGCCGGCCTGCTCCTGGCGTTCATCGCCCGCCGCGAGGTCCGCAACTCGGAGGGTGCCCGCACCGACAAGGGGCTGGCGGCCGTCGCCTGGTGGGCGTGCGTGGTGGGCGGCGCGTGCTACTTCGCCTACCTGCTGGCGAACGACTTCGCCGTGCGGGCCGAGTCCGAGCGGGCGGTCGTCCAGTGGGCCGACAAACTGGCCCAAACCAAGCCGGCCGACCCGACCGACAAGGCCTCGTGGGAGGCGTTCGAGAAGACGCTCGACCCCGGCTCGCCGATGATCGGCAACCCGCAAGCCGCACACCTCCCGCAGGTGGCGGTGCAGTACGGCCAGTTCCGCAACACCCCCCTGCTGCTCATCTGGGCGCGGAACCGCGACGCCGGCGCCACCTTCACCCCGAACGGCCTGCGGACCTGGGACCTGGCCGCCGACGGCAAGTTGACGTGCGAGGCCGCCGCCACCCTCTCCTGCCCGGAGGGCGACTTCCCCGTGTCGGTCGTCCTGCGGGGCGTCATCACCGACCCGAAGACGAAGGCGCGGACGTGGCAGGTGCTGCCCGCCGCGCAGTTCAAGTTCGTTGACGTGGACACCGCCCCCCGCACCAAGTACGGGTGGATGATCGCCGACCTCCAGTACGAGGCGATGGCCACCGCCGACGCGTTCTTCCTCCTGTACTCCGGCCCCCCGCCGTTCGGCCCGTCGGTGGCCATCGACCGCTTCATGTCCGGCCACCGCGACGCCGACCACACCGAACGCTTGAAGAACCCGGAGGGGCTGGCCTTCCGCATGTTGCTGGCCGGCCCGACCGCCCTGATCGTCGGCCCGACCGACCCGACCGAAGTGCCCGCCGCCGACCGATCGCCTCACTTCTTCACCAGCACCCGCGGCGAGCCGCACACCGACGCCCCGTTCACCCGCCCGGACGGGCAGAAGCTGCCGGGCGGCGCGCTGAGCACCGTCCAAGATGTGTGGAAGCAGCCGGCCGTCGCCAACTTGACCCCGTCGTTCCGGTCGCGGCTCCGCAACCCGGACATGGCCCCGCGGTCCCCGCTCATCGACACGTCCGACCCGGCGCGGGTGGTGGTGAAGGTGGTGGTCGATTTCAAGCCGCCCACCCGAGAGTTCCCGGGCAAGACGCTCACCACCGGCCACCTGGTGCTGGTGTGTGACGACCCGACCGCACTGAAGGAACTGGCCGCCGCCCGCGACGACGCCAAGGCCGGCCGCGACAAGCCGAAGAAGGAGCACCCCGGCACCACCCGCCCGTACCCGTTCCGCGTCGTCCGCTTCGAGACCGACCTGCCCGCCCTCGTCGCCCCGGAAGCCCAACAGGGTGGCCCCGGCGGGTGAGGTCGGTTCCTGTCCGACGAGCCGAGCGGCGTGAGTCGCCGGGTACTTGATTCACCCGGCTCCTCACGGAGCACGGCTCGCCAACACCCAACACACGCCGCCCGCGCCGCCTATCATGCCTTCATGTCTACCCCCTTCTGCCCGATCAACGACGCCCTGACCGACCTGCGGGTCGGCAAGATGGTGGTGCTGGTGGACGACCAGCACCGCGAGAACGAGGGCGACCTGGTCATGGCGGGCGAGTCCGCCACCCCCGAG
>JANNQE010001233.1:0-3204 GCA_031441625.1 Planctomycetia bacterium | reverse complement strand
GCCACCCGCTCGCGGAGCGAGCGGGTGGCGAGCCGAGCGGCGTGAGCCGCCGGGTTCGGGAGTGAAGCCGATGGCCAACCGCTCGCACACCCAGATCGTCGCCGAAATCCGCGCGTTCACTGAGCCAATCGATGGTAATTGGCTCCGGTTGGATGGCCTCGTCACGGAACTCTGGCAGTTCGGCCGACCTACAGAGGCCATCCCCGATCTTCTCGGCGTGTTCGAGCGGATGCCGACGGCCTACAGCGGCCCACTGTGGGGTATCGTGCATGGGCTGGAAGACCTACCGGAGTACGCACCACATCTCGCGCGGTCCGTCGCGCGTAAGCCGTCCGAGTTCGCTGTGATGATGCTCGGCCGGATGCTGAACGGCGGCATCACCCACATCGACGGCGAACCGATCTTCCCGATGCTCCAGGTCGTCGCCGACAACCCGGAGTTGCCGGCCGAGGTTCGTGTGACGGCCACCGGCTTCATGGAACGCCACCCGCACCTCCGCCAAGTCGAGAAGACGACGAAACGGAAGCAGTGAGCAGATGGTGGCCGGCGAATACAGCCACCAGCCGCGGAGCGGCGGCAGATGGTAGCCAGGGGTGGAGGAGCGGGGAGCGAAGCGACCGCGACGGAACCCCTGGAACCGATGCGAAAAATGAACAAGCCCCGGAGGGGCGACAGATTCGGCTTCTGTCGCCCCTCCGGGGCTTGTGGATCGGTGATTCGCACCAGGGGTTCCCGCTCGCCTGCGGCTCGCTCCACCCCTGGCTATTCCCGGTCGCCCCTTCGGGGCTGCACCGGGTGTTCGCTTCGCTCGCGGCGCTGCCACGTCCCGTCACCCGAAAAAGCCGCCGAACAGCCCGCCGAACGGGTCGCTCATGCGGAGCAGTTCTTCGATCTGCGGCACCAACTGCCTGTGCCGCTCCTCGGTGCTCGCCTCGGCCAGCACCTTCGCCTTCCGCAGCGGCTCCGTCACCTTGTACGCGCTCCGCCCCTTCGACTTGGCCATCTCCGCCTGGGCGAGCACGAACGGGAAGAGTGGGTTCTTCGGGAACCGCTTGGCCAGCCCGCCGGCCACCTTCGCCGCCACCGCGAACTGCTGCTTGTTCATGAGCGAGCCGGCCAGCATTTCAAATTCCAACTCCGTCCCTTCCACCGAGCCGGCCGCCCGCACGGCCGCGTCAAGAAACTTCTTCTCTTGCGACTTCTGCCCGGTGTACGTCAGCCCCTCGGTGAGGTACATGTCGTGCCCGCTCAGCAGGCCGCCCGCCTCCGCTGGCGTGGGCGACAGTTCGAGCGCGTCGGCCAGATCCTTCGCCGCGGCCGCCCTCTCCTTCGGCTTCAGCTTGAGCAGCACGGCGTTCGCGTGCAAATACAGTCGGGCCGTCAGCCGGGAACCCTTCACACCGACGGCGGCGGTCGCGGCGGCCTCGGCCTCGGCCGGCCGCTTCGCCTTGTGGTGCAGAACCGACCGCAGGGCGAAGTAGCTGGTGGGTAGCTTCTCTTCGAGCAGCGCCCTGTTGTCGTCGAGCAGTTTCTCGGCGTCGGCGAATTCGCCATCGACCGCGACCTTGCGGGCGTGGGCGATGGTGGCCGAGCCGACCAGGTGGCGGTTCTGCGCGTCCAGCGGGTTGACGGCCAGCGCCCGCCGTCGCAGGTCGAGCGCGTCGGCCGACTTGCCCTGCGTGGTCATCAGCGCGGCCAGCGCCGACAGCACCGGCATCGACTGCGGGGCGCGGTCGAGGTACCGGCGGGCGGCAGCTTCGGCGGCGGCGAAGTCGCCGCGGATGAGCGCGGCCGCGAACAGGTCTTGGGCCACCGGCTCCCAATCGGGGGCGAGGTCGGCGGCCCGTTGCAGGAAGACGGTCGGGTCGAGCGGCTTCTTCTTCGCCTTCGGCTTGCGGGAAGGGGCACCGAAGAAGCCGCCGAAGTCGTCGGCCGCCCGCGGGTCGGCGGCGTCCTCCTCGATGTCCGCGGCGATGCCGGCCATCCGCTTCAGAATCACTGCCCGCGCGCGGTCGGCCAACCCCTTCGACCACCCGGCCGGTAGGCCCGCCAGCCACCCCTCGTAGGCGGCCCACCGCGCGAGCGACGTTTCCAGGTCGTCGATCTCCTCGAACACCAGCGCTTCGAGCTTGTGGAACGACGGGTCGGCGGGGGGCGGGCCGAACAGCTTGCGGTACTTGGTCAGGTCGTCCTGCTCGCCGCGTTTGACGATGGCGAAGTAGAACGAGTCGGCCAACTGCACGGCCAGCACCGGCGACAACTTCTTGAGTTCGGGTAGCACGCTCTCCGCGGCTTTGAACGCCGGCCCGAGCTTGCGGCTGCGGGCCAACTCGCTCCGCACCTTGCTCAGCTTCGCCACCAGCCCGACCGCCCGCAGCCGCCTGCCCTGCTCGACCAGCGCCGCCTGACCCGCCGGCGGAAGTGTGTGAGCGAAGGCCGGGTCGCACTGCACCCGCACGGGGGCGGCGAGGCGTGCGGGGTAGCGGTCGGCGTTCAGCCGGGCGAAGTTCTCGACCGCCTTCGCGTCGTCGCCCATGCTCCACGCGATCAGCCCGCGGAGGAGCAGCTTCCATTCGAGGAACGGCGAGGTGAGACCGACGGCGTTGAGCGCCTCCCGCGCCGCGTCGTCCTTCCCGGCCTGGTAGTGCAGGAACGCGGTGGTGACGGCGTCGTACCCGGCCTTCCACTCCGGCGGCACTTGAAGGGCGACGCGAAAGCGCACCAGCCAGTCGGCATTGTGGGCGGGCAGCTTGGCGGCGAACGCCGGGTCGTTCAGGGTCGCGGCCAGCGGTTCGGCCTCGGCCCGCCGGCCCGCCTTCGCCAGCAGCACCGCCACCTCCCGCACCCACTCGGCTGCGGTGTGCTTCAGGCGAACACACGCCTCCAGCGCGCGGTTCAACTCGACCGTCTGCTGGTGCAGTTCGTAGTGACCGGCCGCTTGCAACAGCGTGGCGCGAAGGAGCACGGCGTTCGCGTCGGTCGGCTCGGCGGCGGCGAGCGAGACGGCCAGCCGCTCGGCGGCGGGGAGGTCGCCCTTCCGCACCGCCGCCGCGACCGACGCGGGGGTGATCTTCGGGGCCGGCGTGGGGGATCGCTTTCGGGCCACGGGAAACCTCGGTTGGTTTGGACCTCGCCCCCAGCGGGTGCCCTGTCATCGCCGCGAGCTTGCGAGCGCTCTTCGCCAGCACGCTCGCAAGCTCGCGG
>JANNQE010001232.1:0-17906 GCA_031441625.1 Planctomycetia bacterium | reverse complement strand
AACTGCCCAAATAGGGTGGGTCGCTCTCTCCGAGAGCGACTGTCGGAACCGGCTCTCGGAGAGAGCCGGCCACCCTATTCCAACCACCCCAACGCCTCCCCATGCAACCAATCTCTCCCGAACCGTCGGCCGCTCCACCCGCGCGTTTCCCGCTCGTCCTCGTCCTCGGCCTGATCGCGGTCTTGGCCGCGGTTTTGGCCTGCGGCGTGGGCGGGTACTTCCTGATCGCGTACCTGACGAAGATGCCCGTCGCTCCCACCCCGCCGACGGTCAATCAGGCCCGCCCGCACGAGGCCCGCGAGGTGCCGGCCAACCGCTTCACCGACGTGACTGCCGCGAGCGGGGTGAGGTTCAAGCACGAGAACGGCTTCACCCCGTACAAGCTGCTGCCCGAGACGATGGGCGGCGGGGTGGCCTGCTTCGACTATGACGGCGACGGCAGGTGCGACATCCTGTTCGTGAACGGGTGCCCGTGGCCGGGGCACGAGGTCGCGAACGCCGCGAAGCCGACGCTCAAGCTGTACCGCAACCTGGGCGACTGGAAGTTCGAGGACGTGACTGTGGCGGCCGGGTTGAACGTCACCCTGTTCGGCATGGGCGTGGCGGTGGGCGACTACGACAACGACGGCCGGCCCGACGTGTTCATCTCGTGCGTGGGTAAGCACCGCCTGTTCCGCAACGTCGACGGCAAGCGGTTCGAGGACGTGACCGACTCGGCCAGCGTCGGCGGGCCGGGCGAACTGCCGAACGTGGGGAAAGACGAGTTCGCCACCTGGAAGCCGCCCATCCCGTTCGGCTCGTCGGCCACGTTCGTGGACTACGACGCCGACGGCCTGCTCGACCTGTTCGTCTGTCACTACGTGACGTGGTCGCCGGACATCGACCGCAACATCGCGTCCACCCTGGAGGGCGGCAAGCGGACTTACGTGCAGCCGAAGGACATGGACGGCTCGCAGTGCTCGCTCTACCGCAACACGGGCGGCGGCAAGTTCGCCGACGTGAGCGCCGCGGCCGGGGTGCAGGTGTGGTCGAAGGCGGGCACGAACGCCGACGACAAGCTCCGTCCCGTCGGCAAATCGCTCGGCGTGGTCGCGTGGGACGCCGACGACGATGGCTACCCGGACCTGTACGTGGCGAACGACACGGTGCGAAACTTCTTCTTCCACAACCAGGCGGACAAGGACGGCAAGCGGGTGTTCGTGGAGAACGGCGCCAAGCTCGGGGCGGCCTACGCCGACAGCGGCCAGCCCCGCGGGGGCATGGGCATCGACTGGGGCGAGTTCGCCCCCGGCCGCTGCGCCGCGGCCGTGGCCAATTTCGCCAACGAGCCGGTCACGTTCGTCGAGAAGAACGCCGGCCTTCTCAAGTTCACCGACTCGGCGTTCAACGTCGGGCTGGTGGGCACCACCCGCAACACGCTCAAGTTCGGCACCCTCTTCTTCGATTACGACAACGACGGCCGGCTCGACCTGCTGCTCAACAACGGGCACATCGACCCGGACATCTCGGCCATCCAGCGGAGCCAGACCTACGCCCAGCCGCCGCAGTTGTTCTGGAACACCGGCGACGCCGCCTGCTACTACGAGCCGGCTACGGAGAAGGCGGCCGGGGCGGACCTGTTCAAGCCGATGGTCGGCCGCGGCAGCGCGTTCGCCGACCTGGACGGCGACGGCGACCTGGACGTGGTGCTGGCGGCCAACGGCGGGGAGGCCCGCATCCTGCGGAACGACGCCCCGAACACGAACAAGTTGATCCGGCTGGAATTGAAGGGCGACGGGGTGAAGTCGAACCGCTCGGCCCTCGGCGCGGTGGTGACGGTGGAGGCCGGCGGGCGGAAGTTCGTGCGGCCGATCACCGGCGGGCGCGGCTACCTGAGCCAGTCCGAGTTGACACTGACCGTCGGCATCGGCACGGCGACGAAGGCGGACAAGGTGACCGTCCGCTGGCCGGGCAAAGACCGCCCGACCGAGACGTGGACCGACCTCCCTGCCGGCAAGACGCATGTGATCGAGCAGGGTAAGAGCGAGAAGAAGTAAGGGAGAGTTTCCTGACACTACGGGTCGCCCCATGTCCACCCGAATCCCGTTCCGGCCGTTCCGTCATGCGTGGTGGGCTGTGCCCATCACGCTCGTGGTCGCCGTACTTCTCGGGTTAGTCGGCCGAGCGCTTTGGACACCGAAGCCGGTTGTCGAAGAACCGATCGACGAATTGAAACCCGTGAACAGTGGGTGGTTCATTCCTCCGTCGAAACCGGACATGGATGCCGCCACAGCCCACAACTTCCACGGTGTCGAGTTGATGGACCAACTCGAGTTCACCGATGCACGGGCGGAGTTCGCCGCCGCCGTTCGCGCTGCCCCGGATTGGCTGCCCGCTCGCATCAACTACGGCATCGCTGTGTTCAACGAGAACCCGGACAACACCATTCAGGGGGTGAACACTCAGGCGAAGAAAGCGCAACAGGTGTTCGCCGGCGTGCTGGCCCGCGACCCGGACAACAAACACGCGCACTACACCCTGGGCATGATCGACCTGTACACCGGCGAGTACGCCCACGCCTACCCCCACTTCCTGAAGATGAGTGAACTCGACCCGGACGACGCCCACACCTGGCTACGGGTGGGCGTCACGCATCCGGCCGGCATCGATTCGGAAGCAGCCGAGGGTTATTACGAAAAGGCGATCGGAATCGATCCGAAGTTGAACGAAGCCCGGTATCGGTTGGCCTACGCGATCAGGTTGAAAGACGATCTGCGATTTGAAGAATTGTTATCGGAGTTCGAAAAACTCCACGACTCCGACCAGTTCACTCCGTCGCGGATCCTGTTCGGCGAGATGGGCAAGTACGCCGACGTGATCGGCCGTGATCCGGCGAAACCCGGGGAGTACGGTGGCGACCCGCCGAAGCGTCGGAAAAGGGGTTGGGCGGGATTGGATCGGGGCTCGAAGTCGAAGTGACTGTACCGGGGCGCATCCTCACTATTTCTCTCCATTCTTGACAGAGATTCTCCCATGTCCACCCCCGCTCCCGTCCCAGCACCCCGTCGCGGGCGGTGGGTTCTGCCCGCGGCGCTGGTCGTCGCCCTCGTCGCCGCCGGCGTCACCGTCTTCTTGCTGTGGCCGAAGCCGCCCGTGCCGCCCCCGCCGCCCAAGCAACCCGACCTGGACGCGGCGGTCGCCCACAACACCCGCGGCGTCGCCCTGATGGAGTACAGGAACTTCGCCGAGGCGGAGGCCGAGTTCGCCAAGGCGATCGAACTCGCCCCGGACTGGCTGCCGGCCCGGCTCAACTACGGCATGGCCCTGTTCAACCAGCAGCCGGCTGATAGCAAGGAGTTGAGTATCCAGGTGAAGAAGGCGCAGGGGGTGTTCGCCGAGGTGCTCGCCCGCGAGCCGGACAACAAGCACGCCCACTACTGCCTCGGCATGATCGACCTGTACGTCGGCCAGTATCCCGCCGCATACCCGCACTTCCAGAAGGTGAACCAGCTCGACCCGGAAGACGCCCAAACCTGGCTGCGGCTGGGCACCACCGCGCCGGAAGGGACCGACCCGGCGGTGGCGATCCGCTGCTTCGAACAGGCGCTCAAGATCGACCCGTACCTCAAAGAGGCCACCTACCGGCTGTTCATGCTCCTCCGCGACATCGACCCGAAGCGGGCGGACGAACTCTTGACCGAAAAGACGCAACTCGAACTGGCCGACCGGTTCACCGAATCGGGGATCATCTACGGCGAGATGGGGCAGTACGCCGACGTGATCGGCCGCGACCCGAAGGTGATGCCCAAGCCGGGCGTCGGCCCGCTGCCGGCGTTCGAGCCGATGACGGTGAGCGTGAAACTGGCCGACGGCGTGACGTGGGCGACCGACCTCGACCCGCTCCGCAAGGCCACCCGCGACCGCTTCGGCGGGGCGGTCGTGCTGTTCGACTTCAACGCCGACGGCAAGCCGGACGTGCTGCTGCTCTCGGCGGTGGTGGAGAACGGCAAGGTGCGCGACCTGCTGTTGCGGAACGACGGCGACGGCAAGTTCGTAGACGTCACCAAAGACGCCGGGCTGGACGCCGAGCGGGCGAGCCTCGGGGCCGCCACCGCCGATTACGACAACAGCGGCTCGCCCGACCTGGCCGTCACCACCGCGACCGGCGTGAAGTTGTTCCGCAACACCGGCGGCAAGTTCGAAGACGTAACGGCGACGGCCAAACTCGACACTTTGAAGGGCGTGTTCCTCGGCGTCTCATGGGCCGACGTCGACCTCGACGGCGACCTCGACCTGATCGCGTGCCATCACGACCCTGCCGGCGGGGTGGTGCTGTTCGAGAACGTCGGCGTCGCGCCGCCGTCCGACCCGAAAGGCCCGCCCCCTCCGCTTTCCACCGCGTTCAGACAGACGGAGGCGTTCAAAGACGTGTACCCGAAGGGGTCGGCCGTGGCCGTGATCGCCCTCGATGTGGACGACGACCACGACCAGGATTTGGTGGCGTTGTTTGACGACATGGCCCCGGTGGTTGCCGTCAACGACCGGCTCATGCGGTGGCACAAGGGCACGCTCCCGGCGGACAAAGCGAAGTGGAACGGCGGGCTGGTGCTGGACGCCAACCACGACGGGCGGAGTGATCTGCTGCTGCTGCGGACGGGTGCGGCTCCCGTGCTGCTGTTGTCGAAGGGGGCGCGGGAGTTCACGGCCAAACCGTTGAACATCCCGGCGCTCCGACACGCCACGATCACCGACATCGACCTCGACGGCTGGCCGGACCTGATCGGGCTGAGCGACGGCCACCCGGTTTTGCTACACAACCAGAGTGAGGGCAAGTTCGAACTGAAACGGGAGGCGATCAGCCCAGAACCCTTGCAACAGGGAGCAGCCGCCCCGCCGCGGATCGCCACCACGGTGGGCGACCTCGACGGCGACGGCAAACCGGACGTCCTCACCTGGAACGGGGTCACTCTGGAACTGGTCCGCACCAGCGGGGCGAATCACCCCCTCGTCGTCGTGCCGACCGGCCGGCGGGACAAGGGGTCGAACCTCCGCACCAGCAACGACGGCCTCGGCACCTGGCTCGTCGCTCAGACCGGCGGCCACTGGACCGGGGCCGAGCGCACCACCGCCACCGCCGGGCTGGGGCAGTCGCTGCTGCCCACCGTCCTCGGGATGGGCAAGCACGAGAAGGCCGACGCCCTGCGGGTGCGGTGGGCGGACAACGTCATCCAGGCCGAACTCGATGTCGCCACCGGCACGCAGTACAAGTTGATCGAGACGAACCGCAAGGGCACCTCCTGCCCGGTGCTCACGGTGTGGGACGGCGAGCAGTTCGTGTTCGTCACCGACTTCCTCGGTGCCGGGGCGATGGGCGAGATGGGGCCGGACGGCTCCGTCCGCCCGCCGCGGGGCGAAGAGTCGGTGAAGATCGAGCCGGGCCTGATGGCGGCGAAGAACGGCGAGTACGTGCTGAAGATCGCCGAGCCGATGGACGAGGTGCTGTACCTCGATCACCTGCAACTCGCCGTCATCGACCACCCGCCGACCACCACGGTGTTCCCCGACGAGCGGTTCGTGTTCAGCGGCCCACAGCCGACGCAGAATCTGCTGGCGTTCAAGTCGCAGCACCGCCCG
This sequence comes from Planctomycetia bacterium, assembly GCA_031441625.1. GTDB lineage: Bacteria > Planctomycetota > Planctomycetia > Gemmatales > Gemmataceae > JALHQU01. The sequence goes on along the minus strand of JANNQE010001232.1, from coordinate 12,293 downwards.
ACGAAAGCCACCGACCACACCGGGGCCGACGTGACCGAGCGGGTGACGAAACGGGACCGCAAGGCGGTGGACGGATTCAAGACGCGGTCGTGGCTCGGGTACGCCGAGGATCACTCGCTCACGCTGGAGTTCGGCGAGTTGCCGAAGGCCGACCGCTGGCACCTCGTGCTGGCGGGTTGGACCGAGTACCCGTACCCGGAGTCGATGTATGCGGCCACGCGGGCGGGGGTGTCACTTCAACCGCCGGTGTTGGAGCAGTTCGACGCCACCGAACAGACGTGGAAGACGGTGTGCGACCTCGGCTTCCCCGCCGGCCTGCCGCGGGTGATGACGTGTGCGTTACCCGCCGCCCCGACGGGCAAGCTCCGCATCCGCACCAACATGCAGGTGTACTGGGACGAGGTGTATCTCGCCCCGGCGGAGGACGCGACGGCCGCCACGCTCGACGTGAAACGCGCCGACCTTGCCGCCCGCGGGTTCATGAAGGAAGTGCTGCCCGACGGTCGCCCGCCGGTCGCTTACGACGACAGCCGCACCGACCCGCTCGTTGCCACGCGGTGGAAGGGCAAGCTGACGAAGCTCGGCGACGTGACGGAGTTGCTCACCAAGTTCGACGACCGATTCGCGGTGTGCGGCCCCGGCGACGAGATCACAGTGCGGTTCGACGCGACCCAACTGCCGGAGCTGAAACCCGGCTGGAAGCGGTCTTTCGTGCTGAGATCGCAGGGGTATTGCAAGGACACGTCCACCACCACTCTGACGGGCGGTGTCGTGGGGCCGTTGCCCTTCCGCGGGATGCCGAACTACCCGCACTTCGGCGAGGTGAAGCCGCCGGTCACGGATGCCGCGACGTGGCACACGCGACCGGCCGAGACAGGGCGAGCCGTTAAAACACCATCCCGACGATGAACCCGATCAGCCAGAAGCACAGGAACAGCGCCACCGCCAGCCGCCGGGAGACCTCCCGCCACAGGTAGACGGTGGGCACCAGGCTGTAGGTGCCGAGGGTGAGGGCGAACACCGCCACGTACCCGGTCGGCACCCCCTGGGCGTACAGGTTGCCGGCGAACATCACGTCCAGGGCGATGGGGACCGGCATGGCGGTGGCGAGTAGACTCACCAGGGCCACCTTCCACGGTGCCTTGTCGGCCAGCAGGTCGGCCCACGGGACGAACACGAGTGCCACGGCCGAGGCCAGGCTGGCGCACAGCATGATGACGACGGTCGGCTTGACCAGGTCCCACAGGTGCTTCACGTAGCCCCGGCCGAGTTCGCCGCACACCTGGAGGAACGACTGCGAGCAGGGCGGGGTCAGGTTGATCGGGCAGGCCAGTTGCTCGGCCGGCGGCACCAACTCCGGCGTCCCCGGCGTCCCCTTCGCCCCCTTCGCCCCCTTCGCCCGTTCCGACCACCGCACCAGCAGCGGCACCACGCCGATGATGACGGCCAACAGCACGCCGTACTTGGTGAGGGCGACGGCCAGCGGCAGGGCGGTGAAGGTCATCACCACCACCACCGGGTTGAAGTTGGGGGAGGAGAAGAGGAAGCCGAGGGCCGCCTCCACCCGCCCGTTCCCGCGGGTGACGCCGCACGCCACCGGCACAGAACAGTTCGCGCACACCCCGGCCGGCACGCCCACCACCGCCCCCTTCAACGAGTTCAGGTACAGGTTCGAGCCGAGCTTCAGCGGGTAGTACTTGAGGGTGGTGTGCAGGAACGCGCCGAGCAGCACGCCGAACCCCATGCCCACCTTCATCGAGTCCAGCCAGTTGCCCATCGTCGCCAGCACGCGGAGCCAGGCGGGGGCGTCCGGCTCGACGGCGAACACCCCCTTCCCGTAGGCCATCGTGTCCACCGTCTGCCCCAGGTGCTCGGCCTTGGTGAGCAGTTGCGGGTAGCGGGAGAGGAACCAGAAGCCGCCGAGCAGGACCACCGCGGCCGTGATCAGCAGGCCGGGGCGGTAGTAGCAGCGGACGTTCGTCGCCCACCCGCGGGAGTTGCGGGGAATGTCGGTGAGCGAACCCATGGGCGGGGCCTCGGGCGGTGTGGGGTTGTTTTAGTAACCGCCGTCGACGATCACTTCCCCGCCGGACCGACTGACGAGCGACCGCAGCACCTGCGGGGAGACCGACTCCCGCAGGAAGGTGACGTGCCCGTCGGCGAACACCACCCCGGACCCGCCGGCGTGGAAGCTGAACAGCTCGTCGTTCGCCCCGCAGTTCATCGGCGTCCACGGCTTAGCGCAGGTGGGGGTGGTCACCCCGCGGTGGTAGTTGGGGGTGAACGACACGCCGAAGGCGTTGTCCGCTTCGGCCCACCGCCAGTGCTTCCGCATGGCCGGGCTGGCCCCGCTCGCGGCCAGCACCGGGTCGGTGTACAGCGACTCCATCCGCTCGTTCCGCCCCACGTCCTCGGCGACGGCGATGGTGTTGCTGGTGCCGTCGCTGATCTCGTGGAGGCCCACCCTCCGCGACCCGAGCGCACCCGGGATGAGGAACTGGCTGCCGGTGGTCGTGGTGCCGGCCGGGTCCGGGTTGATGTTCGCGTGCAGCGTCGCCCCGTAGTCGATGCACCCGAACCCCTGGCTGTCCGCCGCCGTGCCCCGCAGCGCGTCGCTCGGGCACAGGTAGATCTTCACCACGTTCTTGCTGGCGGCGATGTTCCCCGGCGTGCCGTTGTACGCATGGGTCAGGTCGAACTGGCGGGCGATGTTATCCTGCTCCACGTACGGCAGCAGGTGGACGAACACCGAGTGGGCCTGCCGGTATCCGTTCACGAACGGGTCGGGCATCGGCACCTCGTTCGGCCCGTTGGTGTACCACGAGAGGGTGTACGGCTGGCTGTCGGTCAGCCCCTGGCCGCCCGGCGGCAGTTTGCCGTTGGCGCTCTCGTAGGTGTGCAGGCCCAGCCCGATCTGCTTCAGGTTGTTCCCGCAACTGATGCGGGCGGCGGCGTCTCGCACCTTCTGGACGGCGGGCAGGAGCAGACCGATGAGGATGGCGATGATGGCGATGACGACCAGCAGTTCGATGAGCGTGAAGGCGGAACGCCGCGGCACAAGAGGAGTCACGGTACGGACCTCCGGGGGAGAGGAGAAACGGACGAATGCGGCGGGCCGGACGGGAGAGTCCGACCCGCGCTCGGGCCAACGCCCGTGGCGGGTGCCCGACGAGACTCACTTGGCCCGCCTGCCCGGTCCTTCCTGGTCGAGCAGCAGGCCGATCAGCGATTGTTCCAACTCGCCGGGCTTGAACCCGAACGGCCCGCGGCCGCTCTGGTAGGCCACCTTGCCGCCCTTGTCGATCAGGTACAGGCGGTCGGGCATGCCGCTGTACGTGTGCCCGACGCGGTCGTCGATGGTGTCCACCACCAGCGGGATGGTGAAGTCGAGTTTGGCGTGACACTTGGCGGCCACCTCCGTCCGCTCCTCCAGGGTCCGCGGTTGACGGAACACGATCCCTGACGCCTCGTTGTTGGCCGACGCCGCCGCATCGGTCGGGTGAGCCTCACGCACGTACACCGCCAGGAACGCCGCCTTGTCGCCGTACCGCTTGTGCAGGTCTTCGAGGGCACCGAACTGGGCCCGGAAGGGTCCTCACGTGAAGCTGCCGAAGATGAGCACCACCGGCCGCTTGTCGCGGAGGGCGGAGAGCGTGACTTTCGTCTTCCCGTCTTGCGAGGCCAGGGTGAAATCGGGGGCCACACTCCCGACCCGAGGTCCCTCGAACGGCGACCCCAGGTCGCTGGCGAACAGCCCCTTCAACCACCCCTCGTCCGACTCCCTCTTCGCCTTGCCCTTGCCCTTGCCGCTCTCGACCGCCGCCGCCTGGAGGAGAGCGTCCCGCAGGTCGTCGGGGGTGACGTGCCCCTTCTCGGCGGACAACTTCTTGAAGTAGCCGAGCATCTCCTCCTCGGTCACCTTCCCGCTGCCGTCGCGGTCGATGGCTCGGAACAGCCTCAGCGACACCCCGTTCTGCTTCGCCCAGTCGGAGCGGTCCGACCAGTCGAAGTCGTCGGCCGTCACGCTCCCGTCACGGTCGCGGTCCAGGCGGGCGAACGGCTCGCCCTTGAGTTCCAGTTTGCTGATGCGCTTGTCGCCGTCGGTGTCGTACCGTTGGGTGAACCACGACCACCCGTACCGATTCTGCCCTGGAGTGTACCAGCCGATGCCGGAGCGGAGCGCGTCGCCGCGGCGAACTGTCGCCAACATACGTGCCGCTTCCGACCCGCTGCCGGTCGGGAAGTAGTCGAGCATGGGGGCCTCGAACGAGGCGAGCAGCCACCGCTTGGCCGCCTCCTCCGCCAGGTTCGGCGCACGGGGGTCCGTCACCGGCGGGTCGGCGGCGTGCACCGCCGCCGCCAGCCCGACGGCCGACAGTACAGACAGAATTCGCGTTCGCATGGTGGCACCTTCGGCGTAAGTGTTGTGATCGGCCTTACCCCTGGACGATGACCAGGGCTGGCGCGGTGTCGATCAGGTAAGTGACCTTTCGCTCCTTGGTGGAGCCGTCGGGCAGTTTCAAGGAGAGCGTGACCGACAGGCGGACGCTCTGCCCGTACATCTCGTGCCCGTCCGCGATCGAGTAGGCGAGCAGGCGGTGTTCCGCCTTCAGATCGTTGAAGTAGACGGGCGGCTGGCGGGCCGCCAGCGACTCGGCCGTCTCGCCGGCCTTCCACGCGTCGAGCGCGACGGCGAGCGTCTTGCGGGCCTCGTCGGCGTTGGCCACTGGCGGCAACGACCCGCCTCCACAGCCGGCTGCCAGCAGGGCCACCAGCGGCAGCCAACGCACGGGCTGAAGCAGTTTCATCATGGGACCCTCCGGTCGCAGCCACGGGTGTTAGAAGTCGTTGGCGGCCACTTCGCCGCCGTCGCGGGTGCCGACGGCCCGCCAGGTGGTCAGGCTGACCGAGTCGCGGGCGAACCGCACCGACCCGTCGCAGAGCAGGAGGTTCACCCCGCCGGTGTGCGCGCTGCTCGCGTTCTGGTACATCGTAGGCGTCGTCCGCCAACTGCACGACCGCTGGTTCGGAAGGCCGGTGTGCTGGTACAACGTGGTGTGCTGGCCCTGGATCCAGTACGCCCCGTTGTCCGAGCGGAACTGGAACGACAGGTTCATCGGGTCAGCGGTTAGACAGGTCGCGACCGCCTGATCGGGCGTCGTCGGGACCGCTCCGGCCGGGGTGATGAGGTCGGACTTGGGGGTGGCGATGGCGTTCGACCAGTCGCCCTTGAGGTGCTCGCTCGCACAGGCGGTGTTGCTAGTGCCGTCCGGGACGGCCGCCGGGAACGGCTGCCCCTTGTCGATGAACATGCCGAACGGCCCGTTGGTCGAGTTCACCTGCCAGGGGATGTTCGTGCCGTAGTTGAGCACGTAGCTGTTGCCCGACCAGTTGGTGGGGACGGCCGTCTGCGGGTCCGACGGGCAGATCAGCGTCTTGATTGCGATCGCCCGCGGGCCGTCGTTGCCGACGTCATTCGCTGTGAGGGTGAAGTTGATCGCCCGGTGAACGTTGTCCTGCTCCATGTACGGCAGCAGGTAGACCAGCGCCGAATACCGCTTCACGTCGACGCCCGGCGGGAGGGTGCCGGTCGCCCCGATATAGTTGTGCGTGGCCAGGCCGACCTGCTTCAGGTTGTTGGAGCAGGTCATGCGGGCGGCGGCCTCCCGCACCTTCTGGACGGCGGGCAGGAGCAGGCCGATGAGGATGGCGATAATGGCGATGACGACCAGCAGTTCGATGAGTGTGAAGGCGGAACGAGTCCGGGTCATGGGAGAGAACCTCAGTCGGGATGAACGGGAGCGAACGGAATGAAACGAACGCCGCGGGATGTCCGCGGGACGAACGCAAACACACGGGTGCCGGAACCCCGGCACGGGGAAAGCAAAGCCGACGGAATGATGGGACTGTGAGGGATCGCGCGGCGGGCGGCACCGCATCGGCTCACGCCCGCGGGGGGTGGAAGATGGACTTGGCCCGGTGCATCGGGCGGGTGGAGGTGAACTCGAATGGGACACCGAGCGACTGGCGGTCGTCGCAGGCCTCAGAGGCGAGTGGCGTGAACTGTTCTTTCGCCGTAGGACTCGATGCGGTCCCGCTTGTGACGGGCGCTGGGAGCGGGTTCGCGGGTTCGGCCGAGCAGTGTGGGCCGTGACAGGGTGGCTTCGCGGGTGGTGGGGTGTCATCGGCTTTCGCCGCACCCGCCGGCTTCAGGATGACGACGTGATCCCCGCACCCGGCCGTCACGTTCCCCGCCCACGCCAGCGCAACAACGACCACGGCGAGCAGGGCGCTCACACGGGTGGGGTGCAGGAGTGATTGGGGAGGGGTCATGGTTGGGTGACGGTCAACAACCCGATTATTCCCACTCGGATCGTCGAACGCAACAGGATTACACCGCCGGACGCGCGGTTCTCACCGATTCGCGACGAGAGTGAGAATGTGATAGCGATCCACCGGCGGGTCCGTCCACTCCTGTTTCGTGCCGTCCGGCCACACGACCGTCAATTTTTCGACCCGGCCGACCTCCGCCAGTCCGAACACCAGGCGGCGGTCGCCGCTTGAAGCGTAGCTGCCGCCACCGCGGGCGAACCGCACCTGCGTCCGCCCGCCGGCTTCGATCATCACCCGTGCTCCGACCACGTCGGCGTGCCCCTTCCCCCGCAACTCCACACCCAGCCAGTGGCTCTCGGCCGCGGCGACGTTCCGCAGCACCGCCACCGGCTCGTTCACGTGGCACACCACCGCGTCCACCCGCCCGTCGTCGTCCAGGTCGGCGAGGATCAGCCCACGCCCGGCTCGCGGTTTCGTGAAGTACCCCCCGCCGCGGGCCGACTCGTCCGTGAACCGGCCGCCGGCATTCAGCAGCAGCACCGGCCGCTGCAACCGCGGGGCACCCACCGGGTAGCGGACGGCGTGCCCGTTCGCCACGAACAGGTCTTCCCACCCGTTCCGGTCGAAGTCGGCGAAACCGGTGCCCCACCCCACATACTTCTTGCCGAGCGCCGTTACCCCGGTTGACTCCGAGGCGAAGGCGAACCGCAGCACGCCCGGCCGCGACTGGTTGCGGTAGACGGCGTGGACCTCGTTCTCGAAGTTCGTCACCCACAGGGCCGGCTTGCCGGTGCCCTCCGGGTCGCCCACGTCCACCCCCATGCTGCCGGTCGGTCGTCCGCCGCCGTCCACCGCCACGCCCGCGGTCATACCCTGTTCGCGGAGCCGAATCGCCCCCGACTTGGACTGGTTCAGGTAGAGGAAGTTCGGGGCCGAGTCGTTCGCGGCGTATACCTCCGGCTTGCCGTCGCCGTCCAGGTCGGCCGCCACCACGCCCAACCCGTAACTCGCCTTGTCTCCGCCGGGGTGCAACCCCGCCGACGCGCTGACGTCCTCGAACCGCTTGCCGTCCATGTTGCGGAACAGCTTGTGCGGCAGCCCGCGGAACTGGGTCGGCGGGCAGATGTCGGGCGTCTTGCCGTCGTAGCTGCACGTCGGGTGGGCGTCGAACGACCAGTCGGCGTACTGGCACACGTACAAGTCGGGGAAGCCGTCGCCGTCCAGGTCGGCCCAGGCGGCGCTCGTGGCCCAGGAGATGCCGGCGTCCAGCCCGACGGCGGCGGTCACGTCCACGAACCTTCGCCCGCCGCTCCCGTCCGGCTCGTTGTGATACAGCACCACCCGCCGCCAGCCGGTGAGCAGCACATCGAGCCAGCCGTCGCGGTCGTAATCCGCCACCGCCGCCCCGTGCGAGTAGAACCACCCGCCGGCCGGTTCGGGCAGTTTCTCCGACACGTCGTCGAACCGAAAATCGCCGCGGTTGAGGTACAGCCGACACGGGTGGCCGAGGACGGTGTGCCCGTCGGTCCCCGCGAAGTGCCCGCCGCCCGTTAGGAGCAGGTCGAGCCGGCCGTCGCCGTCGAAGTCGAGGGCCGCCCCGCCGCCGCCGAGGGATTCGAGGAGGGTGAGCAGCGCGGGGGAGAAGTCGTCGCCGTTGCGGTGGGTGAAGGCGATGCCGGCCGTGGGCGTCACGTCCTCGAACAGCGGCGGGCCGGCGGGTGTGTCGGCGGGCGGAGTGGGCTGCGGGCGACAGCCGAAGAAGGCCATTGCCCACGCAGTCACCACCACCAACCCGATTGCGGGCGTGAGCACTCGGAGTCGCCAATGCCGCATCGCACCCCCTTCGTGAACTCGTTCCCTCCGGCGGCTCACGGCCGGATCGTTCGCCCCGGCGTGACGGTCTCGACCGCGGCGGCCCCGTCCTTCCCCTCCTCGATCACCACATGCCGGTCGGCGGGGAGGTCCGTCAGCACTTGCACCGCGCCCGACGGCCAGCGGATGGTGAGCTCGTCCACCTTCGTGTCGTCGGCCAGCCCGAACTGAACTTGGGCGGGGGCTTGCGACATGTAGGTGTTCGCCGGGTAGAGTTCCCGGACGATCTTCCGCCCGCCGACTTGGGCGGTCAGTCGCGCCCCGATGCCCCGGCGGTTGCTCGTCGTCCCCCGCAGGCTGACGGTCAGGTAGTGGCGTGCGGGCAGGCGGTTCTCGTACAGCATGAGAGGCCCGCCGCCCACTTGTCGGACGATCAGGTCGGGCTGGCCCGAGTTGCGGAAGTCGGCCGCCACCGCCGACCGCCCGTCGCCGTCCGAGTCCGCCCCGCTGATGCCGCTCACCTCGGCGAACTCCTTCCCGCCCACGTTCAGGTACATGCGGTTCCGCTCGAACGAGCTCAGGTTGTGCTCGTCCCGCACGATCGCCCACGGGTTGCCAACCCAGAACTCGCCCAGTTTGCTGTCCAGTTGCCCCGGTTGCTTGACGTCGGCGGTGCGGTTGCCCGGCTGTGACACGACAGCCATCCAGATGCAGTTTCACCCGTCCGGCTTGCGGCGGTCGCGGCTCAGGTAGCCGGCGGTGGCGAACACGTCCAAGAACCCGTCGCCGTCGAAGTCGGCGAGGGCCGGCCCGTACACCCAGCCGACGGCGTTCACCTGTCGGGCCGCCGCCACCTGGGTGAACCGCCCGTCGCCCCCGTTCAGGTGCAGTTCGCTGCCGGCCACGAACCGCCGCAGCTTGGCCATGACCGCCGGCGGGTAGGCGTCCGCTTTCAGGTTGCCGATCACCCGCGTGCCGGCCTTCGAGTACATGTCGGCACAATACAGGTCGATCCGCCCGTCGTTGTTCAGGTCGCCGGCGGCCAGCCCCATGGTGCCGAAATCAGCCGGCCGGTCGGACAGACGGGTGGACCTGAACGTGCCGTCCTTCCGGTTCAGCATCAGTTCGCCGTCCCCGAACTCGTTGGGCACGTGCAGGTCGGGCCAGCCGTCGTCGTCGGCGTCCAGCCAGGCGGCGGTGAACGACGACTTGTACCCGCCGTGGGTGCCGGACTTCTTGGTCACGTCTTCGAACCGCCAGTCGCCCAAGTTGCGGAGCAGGCGGTTGCCCTGCCCGCCGTTGCCTGTGCCTTCCAGCCACGACTGGTTGCCGGGGGGGGAGGTGCGGGTGAGGTACAGGTCGAGGCGGCCGTCGCGGTCGAAGTCGGCCGGCAGGACGGCCGTCAGCCCGAGCAGCGGGGGCAGTTTGCAGCGGGCGGACACGTCCTCGAACGCCTTCCCGTCGGCGTTGCGGTACACCAAACCCTCGAGGATCAGGTCGTCCCACCCGTCCCCGTCGAGGTCGGCCCAGCAGGCGGTGGCAGAGCTGCCAGCGGCCGGGAGGCCCACGCTTTTGGTGACGTCGGTGAACTTGCCGCCTGCGGTGCCGCGGTACAAGGCCACCGCCTTCACGTCCGTGACGAGTACGTCCAGAAACCCGTCGCGGTCGAAGTCGCACACCCACACCCCGCCGCTGGTGATGACCGGCGGCGGGCCGTTGGCGACCGGGGGCGGTTCGTTCCAGTTGTCGTGCAGGTTCACGTTCAGCCCGCGGGCGGCGGCCACGTCCACGAACAGCGGTCCCGGCGAGCGTGCGATCGCGGCCCGTCGGACCTCGGCGGCCCGCAGCCAGCCCGGTTCACCCAGCCGTGCCTGCGAAACGCCGACCGCTTCCACCCGCACACTGGCCGTCACTTCCGCGATCCCGCCGCCCGCGGCAGGGCCGACCAACCGGACGAGGACCGTGCCCTCCCACACGCCCCCAGGGTTGGTCGGGTCTTTGGGGGTGAGTGTGGCGGTGGCGAGCGAAACGGCCGGGCTGTCGGCGAACAGCTTCCGCCAACCGAGCACACGGGCGGCGAACTGCGCGCGGCTCAGTGGCAGCGGCTTGTCGCCGACGGTCCGGCGGTCCACGGAGGCGAACCCGGTCGTCTGCACTTTGCCACTCTCGCCCGGCTCCGACCCAACGAAGTCGTCGGCCAGCACCTTCGTCACCCCGTCCGCGTCGCCGGCCTTCAGTGCCGCCGCCAGCGGGGCGAGGCCATACTTGTTCATCACGTTCACGTTGTGCTCGATGTCCCACAGCCGCTCCCGCTCGGCCTCGGACAACTCCAGGGAGTCGAACTCCCGCCGCTCCACCTGCCCGCCGCGGCTCACCCCCATGCGGTCGAGGGCGTCGCCGGCGGCCAGTCGCACGTCTTCGTCGGGGTCGTCGAGCAGCCGACGCAACTTCGGGGCGACGGGTCGGGCGTGTTCACCGGCCAGCCCGAGGCCGGTGGCGGCGGTCATGCGGAGGTGGTCGCCGGCCGGCCGGTCGAGGACGGCGGACAAGGCGGGCACGGCGTCCGGCGTCCCAACCGCGGCCGACCCCAGGGCGGCCAACGCCGTCTGGCGGACGGTGTGGTGAAAGTGGTTCAGGTTGGTGTCATTCTCCTCGTCGCCGGCGGCCGCAATCAGCGCCGGCACCGCCGGGCGGGCTTTCTCCTTGAGCTGCATCAGGGCGATGGCGGCGTTCATCCGCACCCACGGGCTCGGGTCGGAGAGGGCACCGGCCAGTGCCCCCACCGCCCGCTCGCTCACGGGGGCCATCTTGCCCACCGCCTCGGCCGCCGCACTCCGCACCTGGTCGTCCGGGTCGCCCGTCAAGACGAGCGCCAACTCCGGCAGGGCGTCGGCACCATTCGTGTTCAGTTTCCCCAAGTCCATCGCCGCACGCCGTCGCACAGCCGGGTCCGTGGCCGACAACTCGCCGCGGAGTTGGCCGGCGGTGCGTCCGTCGACTCGCGGTTGGAGGGTGTGCCAACTGAACCCGCCGAGGCCGGTGATCGCGGCCACGACGAGGACGCCCGCGGTGACGGGCGGCACCCACCGGCGGCGGGTTCGCGGCGAGATGGCCGGTGGGGTGGGCACCATGTGAGCACCTCTGTGAGAATTCCAACCCACCTAATGTAATTCAACCCGGCTGACGTGGGCAAGCGGGAGTCCGCGGACGGCTGAGCACGCAGCCCTCCGCTTCATTCCGGGTCACCGGCTCCTTCGCCGGCTCGGCCGCCCGCAGTGCCGAGGCGGCGGCCGGTCCGAGGGCGGCCGCCGCGTGACGGGCGAGTGGTCCTCCGGAGTTCCCCCCAGTCGCTACATCAGGGTGAGCGTGCCGCGAGTGACGCCGAGTTGGTTGACGGCCTTCAGTTGCTTCCACGTCTGCTTGCCGTCGTCGGTGCCGTCGATCACCCGGCCGTACTGTTCGACCAACTTCACGGCTTGCTCGGGCGTCTCACGCAACAGGTCGATGCGGAACCAGCGGATGCCGAGTCCCTTCATCTGCAACACGTACTCCGCGGCGCTCTGGGCGACGCTGTTGAACACGGTGTTGCGGCAGCCGGTGTCGGGCAGCACGGGGAAGCGCGACCCCGTGCGGTCCTTCAGTTCCACCGCGTGCCGGTCGCACGGCCGGCCGCAGTCGCGGTGGTCTTTGCCGCTGCTCATGAACGCCGCGAACACACAGTGCTCCATGTGAAACATGGGCATGTGCTGGTGGATGACCGGCTCGAAGCGGAGCGGGTCGGCGTACCGCAGCAGCGCCGCCAGTTGCCCCCAGTTCAGGTCGAAGCTGGGCACCATGCGGAGCAGGCCGGCGTCCGCGAGCAACTTGGCGGTCAGGTCGTTGGCCACGTTCAGGCTGAAGTCGCCGACGAGCGTGGCGTGCGGCAGTTCGGTCTTGAAGTAGTCCAGCCCGGCGAGGTTCCGCACGAGCACGACGTCCGGTTCGGCCCGTGCCACGAGCGCCTGAAAGCCGTCCTCGCCCGGCTTCCAGACGCGGCTGGTGGCCGACGCGACGAGCGTGACCGCCGGGCGGGCGTGGCTGAACACCATCTACTCGGCCGACGTGGAAGCCTCCGCCGGCGTGTTCCTGAGCAACATCGCACAAGCGCA